>NZ_JCAXEU010000019.1:0-48942 GCF_059758705.1 Bhargavaea sp. GQ12 | reverse complement strand
CATTCTTGACCGCCTGCTTCACCGCAGTGAGGTCATCTCATTCAGTGAGCATGATGACAGCCTCCGAATGAAGCATCGCAAGACCTTGTTTTCAGATACGGTGGCTCCATCCTAATTTGCGAAAGTGGTAACATCCTAATTTGCGAAAATGGTAACTTTCTACTTGACGGTTACAAGTGTTGGGCTTTCGGTAAATACGATTAATATACGTCTTCGGACGTTGCGGACGATGTGTCGATTTTGGCATGCTGAAGGTATTGCGGCAACGAATCCTATGGCCACGGTTAGTAACGTGGTGGACGATGAACGTGAAGAAGTGCCTGGGCTGACAGATGCGGAGATTGAGCGCCTGCTTTCGAGTTTAGATGTGAGGCAATACGCGGAGTGGCGAGATAGAGTTCTTATTTTGCTGCTACTCGACACAGGTATGCGGATTGAAGAAGCTATTAGCCTAACGGTTGATCGCGTTGACTTCCGATTGCTAACCGTGATCGTACCGTCGCAAATCGCTAAAAATCGACGTATGCGAGAGTTGCCAATTAGTCGGGAAATTGCAAAGTTGCTGCGGGAATTGCTCGTTGAAACCAAAGGTTACTTTGGCGATGTCGATCGGATATTTTATAATGCATATGGCGACCCGCTTACAGCTGATTCATTTCGAAGACGTCTAAATAGGCATAAAGAACAATTAGGAATAAAGCGTTTAAGCCCGCATATGTTTCGGCATACTTTCGCGCGTAAATACCTCCTGAATGGCGGCGACCTCTTTACATTACAGCGAATTTTAGATCATGCGGAAATTGCGACAACGCGTAAGTACGTTCAAATGGACGATGCAGATGTGCGATCACAGCATAACAAATATTCGCCAGTACACCGGATATTAAAACGGAAGTAATAGGGCCACGTTATACCACTTCAAAAACATTTGACTGCGATCCATATGTTTCAGAATATGTGAAGCGACGGGCCAATGGACTTTATGATCTCTGCGGAAAACCAGCCCCTTTTTCAGACACATCATTTGGCTTAGCAAAGGCGGCGAAGATACCATTTACAAAACTGTCGCACTTGATCCTTCATGCCACCGGAAAATGCACGTCTTAGACTTCGAAGAAGATGTCAATATACTGTTGGGTAAAATAACCGCATATAGGAATAACGAAGACTAATTGTTGGGGCCTACGCCGGCTTGTTGCGGCGAGGCCTTTTTATCACCGTCTTGAGGTCAATACCGATAGGTTTAAAAAACTCGTGGTGTGTGAAAGCAACTACCGACCTGTTCTTTTCCCTACCCCCGTTAAACATGTGGAAATCATCCCCCTACCTACTAAATAGTAAGTAAAACCACCTAGGGAGCCTCTTAGGTTCCTTATGCTCCTTGACCTTGCGATAAAAGTAGCCGTTGATTTCTTCATAGCTGTAACGGCAGTGATTTCGCCTGATTTCTACTCCTCATATGCCCTAAGGAAGTCAGTCGTGATAGGTGTCTTAGTTCTTCCTTAATGTTTGCTTGTGCCTTTGCTGAAGCAATCCATTCAGCTTGGCGAGCCTTGATCTTCGTTCGCTCTCTTCAGCAACCCATGATAGTACATGCAGCACTAGGTTAGCTACAAAAATACCACGCTTGCTGAGATAAGAGTGTATTTCACCTATACAAAAAAGCATCCAAATGATCGGATGCTTCCTCTCCACTATCTCACTTGTTCCTGTAGTGCCGTTTTAAGCAATTCAATCGCATTCTCTTCATTTGAAGAATTTGTCCCGAGTCCTCCTTGGAAAGCTTTGGAAATAATGGCGGCGCTTAATAACTTAAGTTTTTCTTCTGTTAATCTTATATAATTTAATGCAATCTCATCAGCTTTCAAGTACTTATCTAATATCCTGACAATTTCCACTTGCTCTTCATATGGTGGAAGTGGTACTTCTAATTCCTTAAATATCTTTAAGGTGATTTTTTGCTGTGCTACACCTTTACTATGTTTTCTAATTTGATTCTGAACGAAAGGAGATTTTATAGCGTACATTACAAACTTTTTGTGAGCAATTTTATTATTTACTCTAAGCTTGATACAGTCAGCCGTAATTATTGCCTTACCTAAATTGTCTGGATAAATATCGGCATCTCCAGGTGGGTCTCCCATCTTAGTTATTAAAATATCTCCACCATTAACTGAATGGGCATTAAGTTCCTCTGCTTTATCTACAGAAACATATTTGCGTTCTGACTCATAATTAGAACTCCTAATATTGCGTACAAAAACTAAAGGTATACCTGTTGTTGTATAGTCTGATACTTTTAAATTGCTTCCAAACGGCCCTATAGCAAGTGAATATTGTTCATCTGAAGCAATGGAATTAAAGTTTGTTACTACCCAAGATTTTGGTATTTCTAATTTTTTGCTTATACTTAATGGCACACTTTGATTGATTATGGGATTATTTTTAACTCTCCACTCATGAGTTAATTCCCCCGAAATTGCCTTATTTAATATAGCCGCTCTTCTATGCTCATATGACTCCTTCGCTTCCACAATCGACCGCTCTGCTTTTTTAATTTTACTTAGGAATAGATCTACTTTCTTAGCAATACGTTTTTGTTCATTTAAGGGAGGAAGAGGCACAGACAGATTACCTAATATTCGTGCATTAGCCCCAGGCTGTGCGCTTCCTTTCTTTACTACCATTATTTGCTTCCAATACATCGAGCTTTTCATAAACCCCCATAAAAATTGAGGATGCATATTATTATTGCATCGAAGTCTAATTAAATAGGAGGCAAAGACAGATAATGGTGGATTATTAATTAAATAACTTTTCCCTGTGGTTGCACCAGTACGGGCGACCACAATGTCATTGTCTTCGAGTTTGTATCTCTTTAGTTCTGGCTCCGTGATTGTACAATAAGGAACGCTATTCCAATCGACTTTTTCATTTTGAATATCTGTAATTCTTAAAAATTTTGGTCCAATCTCTTGCAACGATGAAGTCTCTGTATAGCCGTATTGAATACTTTTAAGAGAACTTCTTAAATTTATCCATACCCAATTCTCAGGAACTTCGTAAGGCTGTTGTTCTTTTGGAACTATAGCTTCCTCCAATAATTCATCAACAGACTTTTTACTCACTTTGTGAACACCTCATTGTCCTCTTTAACAGCACGTAACTCCACTGAAATCTCATTTAATATATCCATTGCTTGTTGAAGTTTTTCAATCGCTTTTTCTGCTGATTCGACCGGATCTGGAAGGTTCTCAAGGGATGATAATGATTCATCTGCAATCAAGCCAATATCCAAGCTGTCATCTTTTTTCATAATTTCTTCTCGTGAGAACATATTCCAACGTTCATCTTCTACTTGCGATCGGTCTTCTGCCATATATGCTTTTATGAAGTCTTCAAAATGAGCCATTGCTAACCGATTACGCTTTCCAAATGAAGCCATATTTGTCCGAAGGTCATATACCCAAACGTTTTTTGTATTACCATGGTCAGCCATTCCTCTTGTGAAGAATAAAACATTTGTTTTAACACCTTGTGCATAGAAGATCCCTGTTGGTAGTCGTAAAATTGTATGCAAATTACATTTGTTCATTAAGTCACGACGAATTTGTGTCCCGATACCACTTTCAAATAAAACATTATCAGGCAATACAACAGCAGCTCTTGCATTACCATCATCTTTTAAAGCATTATAAATTAACTGTAAAAAATTCAACTGTTTATTTGATGTTTCGAAAGTTAAATCATCACGGGATACTCGTTCTCCACCTTTTTTTGTACCAAATGGTGGATTTGTTAAGATAACATCGAAATTACTAATCCACTTTCCATTTGCAGATAAAGAATCCCCTTGTTCCAATCGTCCTTCCATGTTGTGAAGCAATGCATTCATTAAAGCGAGACGATGTGTATCTTTTACAAGTTCCATACCAGTGAATGCTTCTTTTTTTTGAAAATCAGCTTCTTGAGGATCTAAATCGAAATAATCATCGGTCTTACTTTTGAGATATCGATCCGCCGCAATCATGAAGCCAAAGGTTCCGGCAGCAGGGTCATTACACCGTTCCCCTACTTTAGGGTCAATCAACTGCACCATAACGTCAATTAAGACTCGTGGTGTGAAATATTGTCCCGCTCCCGATTTCATTTCACTAGCATTTTTCTCAAGTAATCCTTCGTATAGGTTTCCAAGCCCTTCCTCTTTAGCATTGTACCAATCAAGTGCATCAATAGATTTAATGATTTTCTCTAAGTTTTTTGGTTCTGCAATACTCGTAGACGCATCACTGTATATTTGACGAAGCATTTCATTATCATTACTTCCTAAGTCAAGCAGAAGTCTCTGATAGTATGTTTTCAATTCAAGGCCTTCTCGTTCTAATAAATCATCCCAACGATATCCTTCTGGAATGATACTTTCCGTTTCCTGTTCTTTCATCATCTTTAAGAATAAAAGATAAGTTAACTCTGTTACATATTGTTGATATGTAATACCATCATCACGAAGAACATTACAGAGGCTCCATAGTTTTTGAATGATCTCTTGGTTGTTCATTTTATTCCTCCAGAAATTATCATTGTTAGCCTATCCATTATATCGAAAAAGTGCCTCTCTGCAGAGAGGCACTGCTGTTAACTAATATAAAGATTTTCATTTATAGTGGAAACTACCTTTTCAATATAATCACCAAACTCTCGCTTTAATAACTTGTAGCCCCCTGAGGTCTTAAATGGTTCTTCTGAAAAAGCCTCCTCTGCGGTGGGTGCAAGCACTGGCATTGCCAGTAATTGTTTCTCAATCCGTTCTAGCCACTTTTTCTGCCTTGGTGTCCAATCATGCAAGGAGTACACTTTGTGCATAGCCTGCTTAATACGTGTTTCGTGATCGATTAATGCTTCGCCTAAAGCTGCTTGACGGATAAAGCTAATGATGTCTGCTGCAATGTCTTCATTCTTCGATTGTTTCCAAGCTGTTTGCAAATGCGATTGTTTATAGCCCTTTGTTTCTAAAATAGTGATGAGTTCTCTCAAGTCTTGTCTTGTTAAATCCTTTGGCCGAGTGCAGACGATCTGAAGAGCAGGGATACTATTGATGTTTTCTTTAATGAATTGTACAAATCCATCCAAATAATCCTCTGGTCTCTTGTTGCCTTCTCCATAACCTCGTACTACTTCTTTTACTTTATCTTCTTTATTGGAGATGTATCTCTTTTCGCCGTTTGTCCGGTATGTCTCCATAAACTCAAATAATATCTTATGTTCCTTTGCTTGATGTGGATTGTATAACTGAATGTCCTTCGCCCATTCATCAAGCTCCATTCCATTGGAAAGCTCTATAAACTTTTGCTTCCCCTCTTCATCAATCTTTTGTTGTCTTCGTTGTATTTTTGCTGATAACTGATCTCTGTAAAACGAGGCTTCTTCTTCTGAACTTGCATTGGCAAGTGATTCAAACAGCTGTTCAATGCTATAGCTTTGATTCTTTACAACAGGTTTCATCTCTGTGTAATCTTGTAACTTGTCGTAAATTCCGACTGCGTCATAAATATTGAAATGAGTTTTACTGATATCTGGACAAAGGCGAGTGGCTCGTCCAAGCATTTGATCATATAAGATACGTGATTGCACTCGGCGCAAAAACACTATATTGGTTATTGGAGGAACGTCGATTCCTGTAGTAAGTAAATCAACCGTTACAACAATATTTGGAAGTCGTTCATTCTTAAAACGTTTAATTGCATCCAGTGGCTTGTAGATGTAGCCAGTAATTTTCATAATGGCATCGTCTTCAATTTCGTCTCCACGTTCCTGGAAAGCTTCTTTTAACAACCTAACAACCATATCCGCATGGTGGTCAGTGGCTGCGAAGATGAGCGTTTTCTCTTTTCCTGCTGGATCAATATACTCAACTAATTTGTTTAATACAGCTCGGTTGAAGGGTTCTGTGATCACTTTCCTGTTGAATTGTTCAACTTCAAAATGGACCGTATCCTCCATTTTCTCAAGCTGTATCTGCCCTTCCCCTTCATCATACACTTCTACTTCTTCATCTTCTTCAAATGTGATTCCGACTTCCGAAAGCTCTGTTTTAAATAAATATGGAGGCTCGTGATCCACTAAAAAGCCATCTAATACAGCTTCCGTATAGGAATACTTAAAGATCGGCATCCCGAAAATTTCAGTTGTGTGAAGAGCAGGAGTTGCTGTTAGTCCCAAACAAGCTGCATCAAAGTAATCAATAACACGCCTATATTGGCTGATATAATCATTCTGATCGCGGAATGCTAACTCTTCTTCAGTCATTTCCTTATCACTTGTGTATCCTCTGTGTGCTTCATCCACTATTATAAAATCATACTGTCCAACGGTTGGAGTTCGTTCATCTTCACTGTCGAAAAGTCTTCTAACCATTCCTTGAACAGTAGCAATATGCACCTTTGTTTCTATTTCAGGAGTAATATCTTCTAATGATTTCACATCATATATATCAGCAAATGAATAACCTTCTATTTTAGTATCCTTAAGGGCATTCTCTGTTTGTTTTCCAAGTGAATTACGATCAACTAAAAACAGAATTCGTCGACACTTCTTGGTTTTAATTAGTCGATACATCAAAGCAATTGCTGTACGGGTTTTCCCGGTACCTGTTGCCATTGCGATTAACATTCTTCTTTGCCCTTCAGCCAATACTCTTTCTGCAGCAATTACAGCTTGTTGCTGATAAGGCCGTAAGCCGAGTTTTGTAATATCTTCATCCTCAAGCCGCTTATCTGCATCCTTGTCATCTTGACTTAGTAGAAGGAGCATATCCTCTGGTGAGTGCCATCCTTCAAGTGGACGGGCATGTTCCATTGGTTTTCTCGAATCCCAAAACCAAATTCCTGACTCTTCTTGAAGTTGTCTCAGATAAGGACGCCCATTTGTAGCATATAAAAATGGTACCTTGTATTCGCCAGTTGTGGGAGAGATTAATTCATTCTCAAGTTGCACAACATTTTTGGCATAGGTTTTTGTTTGGCTTTCTAACGCTCCAGGAATTGTTCTGTTTATTGCCTTTGCTTCAATAAACCCAACAAGCTGCTTACCAATGAAGAGTGCATAATCAACCCTTCCCCCTCTAACTTTCCACTCAGCTATTGCTATATTTCTATTTTTCTCTGGCATCGTTCCGTGTACTTGATTGTTAAGTAACGTTGTATCCGCTTCCCAACCAGCAGCACGAAGTTTCCCATCAATAATAGATCGTGTCTCAGCTTCTGTTAAATGTTGCCGGCGAGCATAATTTTCAGATTTTTTTCTACGATTGTTTTTTACCTTATCTAATTCAACTTCTGCTCGTTGCCGGATAGCATCTAATTCATTTTCGAGCTTAGCGACTTTATCTTCATACTCTTGCTGAAGCTTTTCAGCACTAATAACCAACTGTATTTGAGGTTCTACAAATTCTGGGGCTTTGAATTCCCAATCACCGTAAACCTCCATAAAATAAGTAGCTATACGGTAAGCCAACTGCAATAAAGCTCTTGCCTCTTGAGTTTCTCCATAACCTGCTTCGTGCATTGCTTTATTTCCTGATCGCCGAAGGGTATCGAGGTAATCAATCAGTTCTGGTTCAAGTACATCATTTCGTCGTAATATGTTGATTCTATCGACTTGTGAAGATCCATGAGTTTCTTCAATGTTCTCGAAAGCGAGTATATATTTAGTTATAGTCTCTGCAAACAACCGCAATTTCATCAGTGTCGTATGTGGGTCTCGGAATAAATTGCTTTCAGCCGTCTCCCCTAAGTTAGCTAGAACATCCCAGTCCTTTTCTAAGAATGAAAAGTTTCCACCCATTTGATCACCATTTCTTAAAAGTTGTATGTGTTCACCATACAACAACTATACCAAAATTAGTTAATTTATACACCACCGAGCCTTAACAGTGGATAGTTTTCTATTTCCTATAATGAATATTGAATCTAGTCCACCCAAAACAAAGATAAACAGGATGTTGTTTTACGTATTTTATGAAAAAAATCGGCATGTTATAGATCCCAAAAAGCTGAAAATATAGACACGATAATAACTGTATAAAAATGGTCAATGACTGAGATAAGAGGATGTAATCATCATGTATCCGGTAAGTAAAGAGCCTTGCTCTTTAGTACTAGAAGGTATACGTGAATGAGAGGTTATCGTATAAATGACGAAAAAATAGGTCCTTCCACGTGGTAAATAAGAAGAAGACGAGAAAATCAATATAATACGAGGAAAAATCAATGGAGAATATCACGAATTAATCGGGGGTGTCTCGAAACGAATCGAAATGATTTTCGATAGTGTGAGAGTATAAGTGGTCGGGCTTTTCATGAAATTTGCCAGGTAGGTCGACTCTGGAAACCATCCCCCCACTATGTTGAAAATAGTGACATAACCACGCCTATCTCACCTTTTTTCCTCTTCCTCCTACTGGTCTGTGGCCGAATTACCTTCCTCTTTTTGGTCATGATTCATTTCCAACTTTTTTAATTTAATCTGTTTTTTCCAATCGATTTATAACATGCCTGCTGTTTCTTAACACATTTTAAAAACGCCAAACACAAATTGTGTCCAGCGTACAAGGTATTTACTTTGGTGACCGCTTTTCATGCCACTCCTTATAACCTGTTATGTGTTCATCAAGGAGATTAAGATGAATAATATGATCGTGCAGATTTTCCCAATCATTTATTAAATCTGTTTTGATGCAACAAAAAGCCAGCCTAAATATTAGGCTGGCAATTGGATAAATCGCTTAGACTTTCAATAAAAAGAACGTTGTTCGGTTCTCATCGATATCAAAAAGACGGCTGCTGACGTTATACTCAATTCCATTCAAGAAAACCCCATCACCCGGAATGGGTATGAACGGGACTTGAATCAGTTCAGCTTTGTCCTCATCATTATGGTCATGGTAACGGACAAGGATCGTATGCGATTTGGTCATTACTTTCTCTCCTTTACGATTTGACTGCTCTCTTTCTTCTCGCTCTAATAAGAGTTGATTTACTGATCCCTGTTCGCTTTACAACTTCAGTATAGCTTAATCCCTCATCAAGCATAGACAAAGCATGATCCATCTGTCCTTTTGTGTATTTGTTTGGTCTCCCCTCTTTGAAATTCCCCCGTTGACGTGCATTTAATTTTCCTTCCGCTAAACGCTCAACAATCATATCTCTGTCAAACTCTGCTATAGCGGATAGCATCCGAAGAATTAATCTACCCATAGGAGTATCTTCAACCAGGCCCATATTCAAAATGTGTACCTTGATACCTTTAGCTAGCAACTCCTTTATTAGATTAACTCCATCTTCAGCGGAGCGGGCGAAGCGGTCAAGTTTAGTTACGGTCAAGGTATCTCCTTTTTTAATTTGTGATAGCAGCTTCTGAAACTCTACCCTGTGCGAGCTCATTCCGGTTGCTTTCTCGTTGTAGATGATTTCACAACCCGCATCCTCTAATTGTTGAAGTTGTGATTGCAAGTCTTGACTGACACCTGATACCCTTGCATAACCGTATTTGACCATGATTTGCCCTCCTATTTACGACACCGAGTTATGACACCAATTGATACCCTGATATTACTGCAACCTACAATTGGTGTCAAATCTCTTGATTTATGATACTTGAAAAAATCTTCATCCCCCTTTAGTTTGCTGTAAATCCTCACAAAAAAGCTTCCTTGTTATAGAAGGAAGCTTAAAGCTTAATTTATTAGAATACAATTGCCTAAAAACAAATTAAATGTCTACCAACAAGATATTTAGTTGTTCTATTATCGTTGACAGGTGTTCTTTTATCGTATTACCTCTGATTGATTAGAATAATAAGCCTGACAGATAATTAATCAAAATCGGGAAGATAACAATCACTAGCAAGTTCCAAATAATCGCTTTTCTCTTCTTGCTCTGATTTAGATGATCTAAAGTAGTTTCAAAGTCATTTTTGGGATACAGTTTATACAATTTTCCTAATGAGATATGTGAAAATACTTGCCCTATTATTACTGAAAGCCATACGATTGATAACAAAAATAAAAAGTTATTAAATATATCATCGCTTACTCTCATGAAAACAAATATAAATAGTAATACCCCTAGAGTAACTCCAACAACGTTGTTAATAGTGGTTTGTTTATTATCATTTGAAAACCAAGTATTTTGATTTGGAGTAGTCTCTATTATTTCTTTCAATTGTATAAACTTAGCGTCCACCCAATCTTTATCAATGCTTTTTACAGTATAAGTGCCATAATCGTTTGAAATGTAGAGACTTATTTCTTTATTAACAAAAATATTTTTGACTGTGAAATGAATGACTTTTATCCTTTTGTAATCAGCTTCATTCAAAATAGAGTTGTCAATACCTTCAACAGAAAAACCATCCTCATATTCAACTTTCAAACTAAAGTCAGTGTCATCGTAATTTAAACTTTCATTAGCTTCTATAAAGAATTTAACTAATTTATTTAAATCATTTTGCTTAAATACTTTATAATTAATTTTCCCGGTCTTTCGATTAACATTCGCACTCATATTTCCCCCCCCTTGAAAGCAACCTTGTTTAACCTTTTAATGAATGTCTTTTAATTGGATCATTAAAATATCCTTCTTCATAGCATACTCTTCAACTATAAGAAACGGTGAATCACTCACCTATATCTGAGTGGTATCAGTTTAAATCCACTACATTTTACTCCCAGTTAGTTTTAAAATGACACGCTTTTGCTCCATACTTCTAGTTATTTTCTATGTCTTCCCTTTGAAATAATAACTATACAACTCGCTAGTAGTTCCATTATATCAATTTCTTGCTTCCCTCGACCACCAAATGTAAATTCGCTATGTAAATCCCTCCCATTGAAAAGACGCTGTTTGAACTCCTCCTTACGGTTCATCCTTACCTAAAACCTTACTCAAAGAATCTTTAGACAGCATCAAAACTCTTCATACTCTAAAAGTCAATTCGGTTTGAATCCCCCTTCAGGTCATCACTACTCAAGTGACTCGGATAATGAAAATGGATGTAGCTCCACTTCGTTCCGCTACATCCATTTCTGTTCACGACTTGCATGCAAGTCGTGAACATTGTGGTTGGGCAGATTAATTGTATTTAGAGTTCTTAAAGGATAAAATTCAATTATGCGACATATTTAACCTATTATATTATATAAAAAAACTTGAGATAATGAATTGATTGCGTCGTATAAATATTAAAGGAGAATTAATAATTGTGGCTGATATTACACTAAAAAAAAGAGAAGCAATTGAATATTGTATTGACCGAGGATTTGAAGAAGCCAGAACTCTTTTGGAAACAATAGAAAGAGGACGTTCTTTAGGTGGAAATCAAAATAAAATGCTGTTAGATATGCTAATGACGTTTGCCAAAGTGGAAGTTGTATACCTTTCTCCACGAAAACCTTTGTATGTTTTAAGTGAAATCAAGGATACACCTTCAGAACGAGTTGATAGGCGAAAAGAAAACGGAAAAAAGCCAACTCCTGATGATTTACTGATAGATGAATACATCTTTAAGCGTCTTTTGGAGATGAATGATAGAAACCAACTTGATAATCGTCCTATCTCTTACTGGATAGATATGATTGAACTCTTTGAAGTAAAGTTACCAAGAAAGAAAGTGATTGATTCATTAGATGAACTTCACGAAAAAACAATTGGATATAACTCTACTGAAGAAGCTAAGAGAGCGTACTATGATTTTAAACGTGAAATAAAAGAACGAAACAGAAGTGTGTTTAAAACTGCTCTTAACCGCCTATCCAATAGTGGCAGGATTAAAGTGACCTATTTCGATGTAGCAAGACATATAAACGGCGGTATTATCACCCTTTCTCCATCCAAATTGAGAGCAGTTAAGGAAACTCGTGACAGAGTATTGGCTCAACACGGTTTTAGTTACAACGTTTTTTATCAGATGCAAGCTGGCATAATACCAAGAAGCGATAACCTTCCAACTGTACAGGATGCCCTCGATTCGGCATATGTAAAGGAACATGATATTAAGTATCCATATGAGTCAATTCATGTTGAAATCCTTGATGAAACTGTCTGGCAGGAAGTTAACAAATCAGAAATGATGGATGCATTTAAGAATCGACTTCTTGAATTGTTCAAGAACCGAAAAGATAAAAGTTCATTTGTAAAACAGTTCCGCTACCTCAATACTCTCCATATCCTTAAGAACAAAATGTCAATTCCACAAGATGATTATGAAGCTGAGTTAGAAGAACTCAGTAGGAATCAATATGATTTTTAAAAGACGTGCCTAATGGTACGTCTTTTTAATTTGAAAGTTAAAGGAGAAGAAAAAATGGACATTTATGAAGAGCTGAAAAAACTCCCTTGGAAGAAGCAATTGTATTTTAAATGGCGTTTTGATTTAGAGTATGACCGCAACAAACCAAAACACAGTGAGGAACGACTTTGTGAACTGCTCAGAACTAAGACCCTGAATGAGTATCACAAGTGGGAGAAATCCCCTCAGTTCCTTGCTCTCACAAACCTTGTCCTTGAAACTAAATTTGCTAATGACCTTGAGAAAGCATATCTATCTGTTTCTGAGAAAGCGCAACAGGGTGATGAAAAAGCAATCAAGATGATGTTGGACTTACAGAAACAAATCCGCTCCTATAATGAAGCCAAGCTGAAAGCCCGTCAGAAGCCCTCAGAGGACGAGATTGACTACAGTGACTTGGAGCTTGATTGATTATGGCAAGGACACCTATGACCGCAGAGGACAAGCTGAGGAAGGTTCTAAGGAACTTCCCCTTATTCGCCAAGAACTTCTTACAGATAACAGACAATGAGAACAATGTTATTAAGTTTGAACTCAATGATGCTCAGTTAGAAATTGAAAAGCTGATGAATGACAACCGCTTTGTCATTATCGGCAAAGCACGTCAGAGCGGTATCTCTACCTTTGTACTTGGAAAGGCATTATGGAGAGCATTGACCAAGCCCCATGAGAACATCTTGATTGTTTCTTATAAGGGGGATTCCGCAAAAGCACTCTTTGAGAAGTTGAAAGCCATGAATGACATGATTCCAAGAGATAAATACAAGGGCTTGTTCCCCACTGTCAAAAGAGACAACAGGAGTGAACTATATTTCTCTAATGGCTCAAGGATATCATCAGTCACGGCAGGACATAAATCTATTGGGCGTGGCTCTACATTCACATATATCCATCTATCTGAGTATGCTTTCTATGCTAATCAAGAAACTCAATTGCTATCCGTTGAACAGTCACTTGCCAAAGGCGCAGGAAGTCAGATAACGATTGAGACCACTTCAAACGGGACTAACAATCATTTTTATAGGTTGTACATGCAATCCATGAAGGGCAAATCCAAATACGCTTGCTACTTTGTTCCCTTCTTCCACAAGTTGTACAAGAAGCAGTTCCGCTATGAATATGAGGAAGCTGAGAAATGGTACATTGCAACTCATGGAAAGCGATTAAGCAGTGATGAGTTAGATGAAACAGAACAGGCACTTATTGAGCAAGGCGCAAACCTTAAACAATTGATGTGGCGACTATATAAGATTGCAGACATGGAATCAGAACAACAGTTCATGCAGGAGTACCCTGCTAATCCGCTTGAGAGTTTCATTTCAACAGGGCAATCAGTATTTGAGCAAACCAAAGTGCTTAACCGTATGGCGCACCTGATTGAACCACTTAGCAAAGATGAAGTTGCAGATGTTCTCCCCCCTTCCCTTCTCAAGTATGCTGGCAAAGGGTTAGACATTTTCTATCTGCCTAAACGTGGCGTTAAATATTACGGTGGAGCAGATACATCAAGTGGCTCAGGGAATGATTACAGCACATTATCTATATTCGATTTAGACGGGCAACAGGTGATGAGTTTTTATCACAACAAAGTTCCCGTCTATTTGTTTGCAGAAATTCTGGACTTATTAGGACGTATGTACAACTATGCTTTCCTGACAGTGGAGAGAAACAGCTACGGGCTTCCCGTGATTGAGCGATTGAGGACAGAATATGAGTACATGAACTTGTTCAAACAGAAAACATTTGATGAGCGTGGCAAGAAGAAGCTACAACTTGGTTTTACCACTACGGAAAAGACCAAAGCCATTATGATAAGTGATTTCAAAGAGATGTTTGAGCGTGGACTAATCAATATTGAATGTAAGACAACCCTTCAGCAAATGCAGATGTTTGTTGAGAAGGATGGCAGGATGGGAAACAAACGTGGTCATAGTGATTTGCACCATGACGACAGTGTAATTGCCACTGCTCTGATGGTTCAGGGCATGAAATCAAACAAATGGTATGTAGATTAAGAAAGGACGATTGATTGATGAAGTTACAAGAATACATTTCCTCTAAATATGGGAAGAAGAAAAACGCTTGGTTCATTGAGGAAATCAAGACCATTCCAAATCAACAGCGTATTTCAAATGTGGTTGCCAACAAGGAATATCTTGAGGGCAATCATGACATTCTAAAGCGTCCTAACTATATTCATAATGGACAAGTGGTTGAGCCAAGAAGGATTGTCATTAACCTTGCTAAACAATTGCTCAACTTCCAAAATGCCTATCTCTTAAAGAACAATGTTCAAATGATTGGTAGTGACAAAGTGGTTGGCAAGTTCCTTGATGTGTATTCAAAAGGACGCTTGCATGAGGTGGACAGAAAGATTCTAGACAAGTTACTGAAGTTTGGTCAGTGTGCTGAGTATGTCTATCTGGACAGTGATAGAAAGATTAAATCTAAGGTGCTTGACCCGTCAGAGTATACGCCTATCTTCAATCGGCATAATGAACTGATTGGACTGGTTGAACACTACACTTGGGATGGGATTGATTACTACACTGTTTATCATGATGACCATGTTGAAGAATGGACAAATGAGAAAGGGAAAGTCCGTATGGTTGCTTCCTATGCAAGTTTGACAGGGCTTCCTATTGTCTATGTGGCTGATGATGAATGGAATGGGATTGAGGGGCGTTCCGACCTTGAGGACTGGAAAGGGATTCTGGACAACATGGAGGACTTGATTAGCAAGTACACAGATAGTTTATATACCTTCATGAATCCTATTCCGGTTGTGATTGGTCAGCAACTCAAAGGACAAATGCCAAAGGACGTTGTAGGCGGTGGTATCAATCTTGATGATGGTGCGGATTTCAAGATGGTCAGCAATGAACTTGACCACAAATCCTTTGAGATTCTTTACAAGACACTCAACCAGACATTGCTTGATATTAGCTCCACTCCTGCCGTTAGCATGAACAAGACAGACATTAGCAACCTGAGTGAAGTGTCCATCAAGCTGTTGTTCTCCCTTGCAGATGTGAAAGCAGGATTGAATGCCACTTACCTAAAGCGTGGGTTCTATGAGCGATTGGAGAAGCAACGGACACTTCTCTCCTATCGTGGCATTGAGATGAGTGATGATGAGTTCTACAGTGTGGACTTTGTGTTTAATCCGAACACTCCTGCTAATGAAAAGGAAGTCATTGATAACATCAAGACGCTTAGGGAGATTGGTGGACTAAGTACAGAGACCATGCTTGAGCGGAATCCCTATGTGGAGGATACAGCAAGGGAGCAGGAGCGGTTGATTGAGGAAGGTATAGTTGAGCGGTCAGATATACAGTAATCAAGCTGGCTTGGAAACGGGAAAATATAAGTGAAATCGGGGAAAATAATTGACTGTAAAATATATTTAGGATGCCGAAGAAATAGGGCATGAGAGTGAAAGAGTGTAAATCACGATTTTTTCGCTGTTATATAAGGGTTCTGGCTGATTCAGACGGAAAAAGTGGGGGTGGATTTTCTCAAAAATGTTATATTACAATAATAAATATCAATTTGAGAAATTTTATCCTATCCCCTGCTATTCCTGATAAACACAGTTACAGTGATATAATGTTGATTAAGTCACCATAAATGCTGAAAATAATTGATTAAAACCTCGATTTTATTTCATTATTAGTACGGAGAATATTATAGAACTGAAAATAATCAGTAATCCAAGCCAAGTTAATATCAAAGTCCGTACAATGCTCTCTAATCATCCTTAAATATACGGGTTAATTCAGTCCTGAAGTGTACTAAACCGCCTGTTTAGTGTACTTACAGGGCTATTTATCGTGATGTGAGCAATAAAGGCGATACCCCTAACACGGAAAAATTGCGCCCACCTAACCACTTTTCTCACGCACATAAAAAACGTCCATCCTTAGATGAACGCCTAAATATCACCTTTAATGTCTAGGTGTTTTTTATAATCCTCTTTGATTAATTTTATTATCTCGTCATAGAAAGCATAAAGAAAATCTATTATCTCTTGAGAATCATCAACTTCCTCATACACCTTCTCATAGTAATCAATTTTGAGAACGTTCGTGGTTATCTTGCTATCAAATAGATGGAGATTATTAAAGAGAATTCCCCTTATTTCATCATGATAAATTGAACTGCTAAAACCCTTCTCTTGAGTTTCATGTATAGGAACCTCTAATGGTGATTTCTCCCCATCAAGAAAAAGAATTTTATTGTAAGCAATATGCTTATTCCGTAAATCAGTTTCTTTTTTTGTTCTTTTATCAGTCAGTATTTGTGTAAAAAATGGAATGAAACCACCAACCACAACACCAAGCAAACCAATCAGAACTTGTTGCCATCCCTCAGCCATTTTGTTGCCACCTTTATATTTTCTACTAAATCCAAGATAGCATTAGGAAATAAAACCGGCAATGTGAACTTTAATCCGTATGTTTCAAACTACAACCACTTACCTGAAATTAACCAAATTCCTTATGTAATATCCAATTCTTGCATTTCATATGGTAAGATTTAACCAAATAACCGATAGGAGAAGATATATGGGCTATGGATACGGTTGTGCCTTTCAGATTATTGGCGTTTTAATCTTTTTCGGTGTGCATGACAAGTCGGAACTTTGGGCGTGGTTAGGGCTTGCGGTTTTTGGGATTGGGGGTACTATTTATGGCATTGTGCAAAATGCAAAAATGAACGATGACCTCAGAGTCGAAATCCTAAAAAAGATGGACAATGTAAATCCAGAGGACTTTACGATTTCAAAATTCATTGTTGCTAACGATTTCGAATCTAAAATTGCCATTGACGAAGAAAATAAGAAGGTATGTATTTGGATAAACCAGACACCAAACGGAGCTAAACTCACATCGAATAGTAACTATGACTTCACGACTAAGATATTTGACTTCTCGGACATTCTTTCCGTTGAAGTAATAAAAGATGGAGTTTCCATTACCAACACTTCAAGACGCTCTCAACTAGGTGGAGCATTAGTTGGTGGGGCATTAGCAGGTGGAGTTGGCGCTGTAATTGGTGGTTTGTCCGGTAAACAAACTACAACTGAAGAAACAACATCAATTAACCTTGCTATTACCGTTAATGACTTAGAGAATCCTTATTACTTGATTAACTTCTACGCAGGAAAATCTATAGAACTACAAACCACGCACCCTACAGATGCTATGAATGATTGTAAAACGTGGTTCGGCATTCTAAGCTATGTAATTAAAGAAATGGATAAAAAAGATGAACCTATTACTGAGGTAGAAGATAATAAAACCGAACCAACAACAGATACCGCTCAAAAATCTTTGGCTGATGAACTGATTGAACTTAACAAGTTAAAAGAGATGGGTATTCTAACAGACGAAGAATTTAACGAACAGAAAACCAAAATTCTCAATCGTTAATTTATCTCTATAACCTTCCAGAATCGCTTTACAGCGGTTCTTTTTCTTTTGCCCATAAACCTCAAAACGAAAGGATGAAGCACATGACAACCAATCTACAACGCCTACAGATAGAGACATTATGATCTTTCCGACCATTTGAAACTAATACACCGTTAATAAATTTATTGAATGTTGACTTTGCATTTGATTATAATTAGGTGGCAGACGGACGACCCTTTTGGTAGATGTCAGACTAGCCGTTAAAAACAGGACATATAACTCTCATAGCATCGCATTAAATCAACGTTTGACTATACGGAGCTTTTTATTACAGCCTCCTAAGCTGTAGGTCGGGAGTTCGAATCTCCCCTGGGACGCTAAGCGAAAGGCGCCGATCCAATTGGATCGGCGCCTTTTCCGTTTATTTATCAGGAACAATGCTGGTCATAATTCTGGTATCTGTTAAGCAGGTTATCCAGCGTCTGGCTGCATTTGACAGTTTTCGGGTGAGTCAGTCCGTGCTGGCGGGCTTTCCAGTACATAAGCATTCTCCTGCAGAAAATCCGATTTTTCAAAATCTTCTTCGACATATCCATGTCCATTTTGCCTCCGTGTTTGTATGATTATGATGGTTTAAAGCAACTTGTTCATCATACCGCGCGAATCATGCAAGGTTTGTCGAAAAACAGCAGGATTCTGAAATTCGTTAAATGTTCACATTTGCCTAGTCTAAACAACCATCCCTTCATAAAAAAACAAAGCCGAATCAGGACTTAATGCCTGTTTCGACTTTGTATAATAATGAAGGACTTATTGTGAAGTCTGAAATTCAGTCTATTATTGGGCGTCTGGGAAGGCCCTTCTGACCAGATCTCCAAATTCATCGATGAATCCTTCAACCGGATCGCCTTGGTCTAATCTTTCCCCGTAGTCCCGGAACTGCTTGGCGAAGTCCGGATTTGCCGAAACATATACATTGTCGACATCCGGTTTTGCGGCTTTCACTTCATCACTGATCTTTGTCTTCAGTTCATCAGTTTCCTCAGTACCTTCGGCAAGTTCAACTGCCACGTAGGCATTTTCATCTGATAAGAAGACGGTTGCACTTTCCACGCCCTCCACCGTGGATACTCGGTCAGCCGTTTCCTTGTCTCGCTTGAGATTGCTCATGTCGCCTTCTCCAGAATCGTTGCCGTTTTGTCCGCCATTGTTTTCCCCGTTCTCATCCATCGCTCCGTTGTCCGGGTTGCTGCCGTTCTGGTCAGGGTTTGTATCGGTTCCGACATCATTTTCCTCATGTCCGTTTGAAGACATCGACGGATCATCGCTGTTTCCGCCACAGGCCGCAAGCCCAAGCACAAGTACCATTGAAGCCATGCTGAACAGAAGTTTGTTCATATTTCATCCTCCTTTCCTTTCTGCCTATTATGATGGCTCCGTTGGAAATGATTATGTAAGGGAATTGTTGCCGGCCGTCTAAAAATGATGTAAGCGTTTAAATCGATTTTAACTTTTGCAAATCGTCTTGAAATTAATTATTCATGGCGTATAATTCATAATATTATTCATCTTTGGCAATCTGCAACGAGAAAAGGAGTGGAGTATGTTGGCTGTGAATTCAATTGGTAATTTGTTGGAAGAACTCAGGGAACTGCTTGGAGAGGAAAAAGCGACGGTCAATGATACGGTCCGTGACCTTCACGGAAGGGACGAATCCTATCATGCGGTACGGCCGTCTGATCTGGTTGTTTTTCCGGAGTCGACGGAAGAAGTGGCAGCCGTCGTAAAGTCAGCGGCACGGCACCGGATACCCATTGTTCCATTCGGTCTTGGTTCGAGTTTGGAGGGACATGTCATCCCATATGATGGCGGGATCACCATCGACTTTTCGCTGATGAACAAAATTCTCGAAATCCGTGAAGACGATTTTCTTGTGCGGGTCCAGCCGGGTGTGACACGAACCCAGCTAAACAAAGAATTAAAGAAATATGGCCTCTTTTTCTCCGTCGATCCCGGCGCAGACGCCACGCTGGGAGGCATGGCAGCCACAAATGCGAGCGGAACCACCACAGTCAAATACGGGGTCATGCGGGATCAGGTAAGGGATCTGGAAGTTGTACTGGCTGATGGAACGGTCATTCACACGGGCAGCCTTGCTGCAAAATCAGCATCCGGCCTTCACTTAAACGGCTTATTTGTCGGATCGGAAGGCACGCTCGGCTGCTTCACAGAACTGACATTGCGCGTTTATGGCATCCCTGAACAGATCGCAGCGGCAAGGGCCTCCTTCCCAACTATCGACGCGGCTGTAACTGCAGTTGTGTCAATCCAGCAGGCCGGGATTCCAATTTCACGCGTAGAACTTGTCGACGAGCCGTCGATGCAGCAGGTCAACCGTCATGCCGGTACCGGCTATCCGGTGAAGCCGACCCTATTCCTCGAGTTCAGCGGCAACGAGGCGGGGCTCCGCCAGGACATCGAGTTTACAGAAGAAATTGTCTCGGACCTCGGCTGCGACAACCTGGAGTTCGAGATGGACCAGGAAGGCATGAACCGGCTGTGGGAAGCACGCCACCACCTCGCCTACTCCTATATCCACAGCCATCCCGGACGTAAAATGATGGTCACCGACGTCTGTGTTCCGATTTCAGAACTTGCCGGGGCGGTGCACCATGCCCGTGAAACCGTGGACAACATGGGCCTGATCGGCGGCATTACCGGCCATGTGGGTGACGGCAACTTCCACATCATCCTCATGATCGACATGAACAACCCTGATGAAGTCCGCAAGTCAGATGAGCTGAATGAAGCTATTGTCAGCTACGCCCTCGACCGTAGCGGCACCTGCACCGGTGAGCATGGAGTCGGCGTCGGTAAATTGAAATACCAGGCCCGTGAGCACGGTGCCGCTCTCGGAGTCATGGAAACGATCAAGCGGGCACTTGATCCGGAAAACCTGATGAACCCCGGAAAGCTGTTCAATCCGCCGAAGGAGGAAAATTAAATGAAAGTACTTGAATCAATCAGTTCATTTGCCGGCCGGAATTTTGCGATTTTCGTGATTGCCGCGGCTATCATTGCATACCTCGTTCCGGATCCGTTCCTTCCACTTGGAGCCTTTATCACGATCCTTCTCGGGATTGTTATGTTCGGAATGGGACTTACCCTAAAGCCTGTCGACTTTAAACTTGTTTTCACAAATCCGATTCCTGTAATCGCCGGCGTACTGCTCCAGTATACGGTCATGCCGCTTACGGCATTTGCCATTGCGACACTGCTGCAGCTGCCGGCCGAACTGGCAGCAGGCCTCGTTCTTCTAGGTTGCGTGCCTGGAGGAACTGCATCCAATGTCATGGTTTATCTTGCAAGGGGCAACGTGGCACTTTCTGTCGCGATGACCTCGTTCTCGACTCTTCTGGCACCAATCGCGACACCTGCCATCCTATTGCTGCTGGCCGGCCAATGGCTCCCCGTAGATGCCAGATCAATGTTTATGTCGATCGTGCAAGTGATCATCCTTCCGATTGCTCTCGGCTTGCTGGTCCAGCGATTTCTTCCGCGGCTTGTACAGAAAAGTGTCGCGGTCGTTCCGCTTATCTCGGTTATCGCCATCCTTATTATCGTCATGGCGGTTACTGCGGCCAATGCCGGTAATGTTGCTTCTGCCGGGTTCATCGTTTTCATTGCGGTCTTCCTTCATAACGGAGCCGGCCTGCTGTTTGGTTACTTCTTGGCCAAGGCATTCAGATTGAACGAAACCGACTGCCGGGCTATCTCCCTGGAGGTGGGCATGCAGAACTCGGGTCTTGGTGTTGCTCTTGCGACGGCACACTTCAGCCCGCTCGCAGCGCTTCCAAGTGTTTGGGGTGCCATCTGGCACAATATTTCAGGTCCGATTCTGGCCACTGTCTGGTCCAAGCGTTCAACTAACCAAACAGACAACGAGACTGTTGCTCCCGTTAAAAACGCAGTTGCCAAATAAGGCGCCATCAACAAAAATAACCTCTGCCCTAACCGGCAGAGGTTATTTTTTAATCCATCATTTCGGCGAGCAGCTCATAGGAATGGATCCGCTTATCGATGTCGTACGCGACGGTATTGACGATCAGTTCATCTGCTTGTGTCTCATCGATCAGACGGAGCAGCCCTTCCCGTACTTTTTCCTTAGTTCCAAACAGCGTGGTTCTTGGATCGAGTGTCTGCATAACGTATTGGCGTTCATACGGAGTCCACAGTGCCTCAATATCCTCGACCGGCGGCTGCATCTTGCCGCGGCTGTTCCTGATGATCGAAAGGAACTGCTGCATATGGGTCGTGATCAGGTATTCCGCTTCTTCCTGAGTATCGGCAATCAGTACATTGACTCCCGGCATGGCGTGAGGCTCTTCCATTTTATCGGTAGGTTCGAAACCATTCCTGTACAGTTCAAGCGCAGCATCCATATAGCCGGGCGCAAAGTGGCTGGCAAACGAAAACGGGAGTCCCTTTCTTGCAGCAAGCTGCGCGCTGAATCCGCTTGAACCGAGTAGCCAGATAGGAATATCCTGGCCATCACCCGGAAATGCTCGAACAGGCAAGTCCTCCCCGCCCTCGAAATAGGTCTCCAGTTCCTGTACATCCCGCGGGAACTCGTCCGGCCCGCCTTTTAAATTCCGGCGGAGCGCCCACATCGTCTGCTGGTCAGTCCCGGGCGCGCGGCCAAGTCCGAGATCAATCCGGCCGGGATACATCGCATCCAGCGTGCCGAACTGCTCCGCGATGATGAGTGGTGCGTGGTTCGGCAGCATAACCCCGCCGGAACCTACACGGATCTCCTTCGACTCTGATGCAAGGCGGCCGATCAGAACGGCCGTAGCAGAGCTCGCAATACCTTCGAAGTTATGGTGTTCGGCAAGCCAGTAACGGTTATAGCCGAGCTCATCGGCACGGCGGATCAGCTTTGCGCTGTTTTGGATGGCATCAGCCGGCGTATCCTCTTCCCTGACCTGTACAAGATCGAGGACGGACAGCGGAATTCCTTCAAATTTCTTCGCATTTTCTCGGATCAATTCCAATCGGATCACTCCTTCTCTCTAAACATGATACCGCCATCACATGCCGCCTGACCAAGAAACTGCTTGCCTTACGAATAATAGTATTATGTAAACAAACCTCCTTCCGATTCCGGAAGGAGGTTTAAAATTTTCTATAAAGCCCGCCTTGTCACCTTTTTTCCATCACATGAAAAGCAAATCTTTCTGCCCTCCACGATCGTCTCCAGATGGACGGTCCGGCTCCAAAGATGATGGAGATGCGGCAGAACTTGCTCGAGATAAGGCAAATCAAGTTCCGTGCCTTCGTACTGATGTACCAGATACAGTTCACCGTTGCGCAAATAATCGCCGTCTTCCACGACCAGATAAGGGAATCCGCCGTTCACCCGGGATGAAATGAGGCGGTCTCGCACTTTTTCAAAGTCCTTTTCTGTGATCTTGTACTCGTGACCGCGTTTGCCGAACAGGTAGAGATCTTCCTGTTCTGCGAGTTCTTTTGTCAGATAGTTACGGATAAAGGAAGTATCCGATTCGATTTCCCGTACTTCAAAAATCTTTTCCCTGCCGCTGCCCGGCTCGACTCCCCGTTTCTTCATGTTTTCATCCGGGTGGTCATAGCGGCGTTCAATGTCTTCAAATATCCGAAGGCCGAGCGTATACGGATTGATCGAGGTTGCCGAAGGCTGGATCACGCCCGCATTCAGCTTGGAGAACTCGATCGTCTCGGCCGGTGTGAGGTCAAGCTCCCGCATGATCCGCTGGTGCCAGAAGGTCGCCCAGCCCTCATTCATGATCTTGGTTTCCAGCTGAGGCCAGAAGTAAAGCATCTCTTCACGCATCATCGTCAGGATGTCACGTTGCCAGCCGTCAAGTTCGCGGCTGTGTTCCTGGACAAAGTAAAGAATGTCCTTTTCCGGGTTTTCAGGAACCTTCTTTCTGGATGGTGTCTGTGGACGTGAATCCTTGCCCGAAGGCCGGTCCAGGGCCCAGAGGTCATCATATGGTGTTGTCCGGACCGCAGGCGCTTCGGCCTGCTCCCCATCATCTTTGACGATGATCAGCGAAGGGTCCACATGTTCCTGTACCGCCAGCACAGCATCCAGGAAACGCTCGACACGTTCCTTCCCATGAAGGATTTCATACTCTGCAATTCTCTCGGCGGTGGCAGACATACTTTCTACCATATCCCCGCGGGTATTCGCAAAACGACCGTTGTTCTTGAAGAAGTCACTGTGGGCCAGGACGTGGGCCACAATCAGTTTGTTTTGGATCAGTGAATTCGAGTCAAGGAGAAATGCGAAGCACGGATCCGAGTTAATGACCAGTTCATAAATCTTGCTTAGGCCAAGATCATATTGCAGCTTCATTTTGTGAAACTGTTTGCCGAAACTCCAGTGGCTGAACCGGGTCGGCATCCCATATGCGCCAAATGTATAAATGATGTCCGCCGGGCAGATTTCATAGCGCATTGAGTAAAAGTCGAGACCGAACCCTTCTGCCACCTCGGTAATTTCGGCGATTGCGCGTTCCAGCGCTTTTGCATCAGTCACGATCCGACCGCCTCCCCTTTCCGGAAGAAGCTTTTCAGGGCATGGTAGACGTCTGCCTTTTCTTTCAGCACATAATGCCGGAACTTCGGATCATCCACGGTCCTCAGGGCCGTAAGCATCGTTGAGTAGCGGCTGTGCTCATTCACTTCCCCGTAACCGAACATGCGTGAGACTTCAAGCAGTTCCGCGACCAGCCGGAGCACTTCCTTGTTGTCCGAGGTCATGTTCTCCCCGTCTGAGAAATGAAACGGATAGATGTTGTAGCGTGCCGGGCTATACTTTTCACTGATGAGTTCCATCGCCAACCGGTAGGCGGAAGAGCACCGTGTGCCGCCGCTTTCCGCTTTGGTGAAGAACTCTTCCTCCGTGACCACCTTGGCATCTGTCTGGTGGGAGATGAATTCGATCTCGACGGAGCTGTACCTTGTCCGGAGAAAGCGGGTCAGCCAAAAAAAGAAACTTCTAGCCATATACTTCTCGAAAGCGCCCATCGAGGCACTCGTATCCATCATGGCGATCACGACCGCCCGCGACTCCGGACGTTTTTCCTCTTCCCATGTTTTGAACCTCAGGTCATCATCCAGGATTGGCATAATTCCCCGGCGTCCTTCCATGGCATTCCGTTTAAGGGCTGAAACGATGGTCCGCTTTTTGTCGATGTTGCCGATAAGCCCTTTTTTCCGGATATCATTGAAAGTGATTCGGTCAGTGATAATGTCCGCCTGTTCCTTCCGCGCCAGGTTCGGAAGCTCCATCTCCGCAAACAGCGCTTCTTCAAGCTCCGCTACAGACACTTCAGCTTCGTAGACATCTTCCCCCGGAGCGTCCCCCGCTTCTTTGCCTTTGCCTTGGCCCGGACGACTGCTTCCATCTTTCGCAACGACGTCCCCGACTTTGCTGTCTCCCTTTCCCTGCCCGACATGTTCCGACTTGGAATGGTTATATCGGATTTTATATTCATCGAGCGAGCGGATCGGGATTTTCACTACTTTCCGCCCATCCGACATCACAATATTCTCTTCACTGATCAGATCCGGCAAGTTTTCCCGGATCGCCTTTTTAACCTTGTCCATGTGACGTTTCTGGTCCTCGTGGCCTTTCCGGTGGAGGCTCCAGTCTTCTTGAGATACGACAAACCGGCCAAATTCCTTCATGCTCCACCCGCCTCTCCTCTTCTTGAGTTTCCATTATCATATGCATGGAGGGGCAGACGCTTGACAAGGTTCTGAATTATGAAAGAAATATATGATAGAAACAAATTGATGAGCTGCAAGTCATTTGCCGTTTCTCCTGTTTCATCCAGAGTGCTGTCAATCAGAACAAATCCGCCTTCTCAGGAAGGCGGATCAAAATCCCTTATCTGTTCAGCAGGCTTCCGACATATCGGAGCAGGTCGTTCGCGGAAGTGCTGTTGTATCCGTGTTCGTCCACGAGACGCGCAACGACTTCGTTGACTTTCTTAAGTTGCGATTCATCGGGAGTTGCTGAAGAAGTGGTAATCTTTACAACATCCTTCAAGTCTGCGAAAAGCTTTTTCTGAATGGCTTCGCGCAGGCGGTCATGGGAGTTGTAATCGAACCGCTTGCCTTTTCTTGCGTAGGCGGAGATACGGATGAGGATCTCTTCACGGAACGCTTTTTTTGCATTTTCGGATATGCCGATCTGCTCTTCGATGGAACGCATCAGCTTCTCATCCGGCGGCAGCTCCTCGCCTGTAAGCGGGTCGCGCAGCTTGTTTTTATTGCAGAACGCTTCGACATGATCCAGGTAATTGTCCATTAGCGTCTTCGCAGATTCCTCATACGAGTAGACAAATGCCTTCTGGACTTCTTTTTTCGCAATATCGTCATATTCCCTGCGGGCGATGCCGATATACTCCATGTACCGGGTCCGATCTTCATCACTGATCGAGGCGTGATCAGTCAGCCCGTCCTTGAGCGCACGCAGCACATCAAGCGCATTGATCGCAGGTACCTCTTTCCGGATAATGGCGGACGAGATCCGGTTGATGACATACCGCGGATCGATTCCGCTCATTCCTTCGTCCGCAAACTCTTTTTTCAGTTCGTTCACATCGACTGCGCTAAAGCCTTCGACATTTTCCCCGTCATAGAGACGCATCTTCTTCACGATGTCGGCACCCTGTTTCCTGGACGGCTTGAGCCGTGTTAGCACAGAGAAGATGGCCGCGACCCGGAGTGCATGAGGCGCGATATGCACATGCGACATATCACTGTCCGAGATCATCTTCCGGTAGATCCGCTCTTCCTCCGACACCTTCAGGTTGTACGGCACCGGCATGACGATAATCCGGGAGTGCAGCGCTTCGTTTTTCTTGTCTGCGATAAACGAACGGTATTCGGTCTCGTTCGTATGGGCCACTATCAGCTCGTCGGCGCTGATGAGCGCAAACCGGCCCGCTTTGAAGTTTCCTTCCTGGGTGAGGGAAAGCAGATGCCATAGGAATTTCTCATCCAGCTTCAGCATCTCCTGGAACTCCATCAGCCCGCGGTTCGCCTTGTTGAGTTCTCCGTCGAATCGGTACGCGCGCGGATCCGATTCCGATCCGAACTCCGCAATGGTCGAGAAGTCAATGCTTCCGGTCAGGTCCGCGATATCCTGTGATTTCGGATCTGACGGTGTGAACGTACCGACACCGATCCTTTTATCCTCCGACAGGAAGATGCGTTCGACCGGCATGTCTTCGATCCTGCCCCCGTACTCCTGCTCGAGCCTCATCGCATTCAGAGGTGAGAGCGCACCCTCGATCCGGATGCCGTAAGATCGCCTGAAATCCTCGCGCAAATGCAGCGGGATCAGGTGAAGCGGGTCTTCATGCATCGGGCATCCCTTGATGGCATATACGGCCCCTTCATCTGTCCGGGAATAGGCCTCGAGTCCCCGTTTCAGAAGCGTCACGATCGTCGACTTCCCGCCGCTGACCGGACCCATCAGAAGCAAGATCCGTTTGCGCACATCCAGCCGCTTTGCCGCAGGGTGGAAATATTCTTCAACGAGCCGCTCGACCGCTTCCTCCAGTCCAAAAATCTCTTCACCGAAAAAGCCGTATCTGCGGGTTCCATCAACCTCCGTGATGCCATGGCTCCTGATCATATTGTAAACACGCGAATGTGCATTCTGCGCAACTTCCGGCCGCTGTTTTAAGATCTCCAGATAATCCGCGAATGTCCCTTCCCACTTTAGACGGTCTTCTTCTTCACGATGCCGTTTTACCTTCTCCAGGATGTCCAACTGATCGCCTCCAGTCAGTGCTTCATTTCTACAACGTATGCGACGGACGGGCAGTTGATACGGAGAAGTGAGCGGGTGTGCTGAGGGCGTGTGATGGCTCGGCTGAAAGCCTCGCTGCCGCGGATCTGTCTTTCAAGATTTCTTTTCTGAAAAACTTCTCGCTCTGAGGGTTCCATTTGGAGCAGCGAGACCTCATCTGGAGTATAACTGAAAGGTAGTGAGTCAATAGCGGCGGGTTGTAACTCATGGGGGGTGAGGTAGTGATTCAAGGGGGGCTTGGTGGGAACTGGGTCACCGGTTGGTAGGATTTTCAACCGCACCCCACATTCCGCGCGCAAATTTATTGAATTCATACGCAAACCCAGGGTGCCGGCGCAAACAATCGCCAAAAGAAAAAACCGGGCGCGCGGCCCGGTTTGATCCTTACTCGTATTCTTTTTCGATTTCCTTGTCACTGCGCATCGTATCGATGTGGCGGACGTAGGATTCGATTTGCTCCCGCTTCGGCTCGAGAAACGGCGGCAGGGCAAGTTTTTCACCGAGAGTTTCGTACGGCTCGTCATCCATGAAACCGGGACCGTCGGTGGCGAATTCAAACAGGATTCCCGGTGCGACGCGTGCGTAAAGAGATTCAAAGTAGAAGCGGTCGACGTAGCCTGATGTATTGAAGCCCATGCCTTCCATATGGCCGATCCAATCTTCGAGAACGGAGCGGTCCTCCACGCGGAAGGCGCTGTGATGGATTGTGCCGAAGCCCTGCATGCCGCGCGGAAGTACTGCGTTGTGCTCAATGATGGCACGGGCGCCATTGCCGCCTTCGCCGACTTCGAACAGATAGACAGATCCTTCTTTATCGATTTCACGGAAACCGAGCGCTTTTTCCATGACCTGTTTCATATAGTCGATGTTGCTGACGCGCAAGATGATCGGTCCAAGCCCGGTGATGGCATATTCAAGCGGAATCGGTCCTTTTTGCCAAGGAGTACCGGCTGCGACGCCAGTATCCCCTTCATCAGAAATCAGCTGATACAGCTGGCCGTCAAAATCGGTGAACGGCAGGACTTTGCGGTCGAATTGCTGTCTTATGCCGTCATGCTTGACTTCAAGTCGGTCAAAGCGTTTGACCCAGTAATCGAGCGCGGCATCATCAGGCACCCGGAACGAAGTCCTGTGGATTTCATCCGTGCCGTGGGATCCCTTCGGAATTCCCTGGAAATCGAAGAACGTCATATCCGTTCCGGCGCTGCCCTTGTCATCTGCGAAAAACAGGTGGTACGTGCTGATGTCGTCCTGGTTGACGGTTTTTTTCACGAGGCGCATACCGAGCACATAAGTGAAGAACTCATAGTTCTTTTCGGCAGAACTCGTGATTGCGGTAACATGGTGCATGCCTTTCAAGCTTTGCATATTGGTCCCCTCCAAATTGGGTTGTTTTGTTTTCTCTTATCTTGATTTCAAGATAATAATACACCCATTTCCCTGCCACTTCAATTCTTTTGCCCAAAATATTGAACTTTAACCGTTCTTCCTTCATCATTGATGGTATGACCACTACAGAAATGAAGGAACAATCTATGGAAGATAATCAAATCAACCTGCCAGAGGCAGCATCCGCCCTTGAGGAGGAGAATGTCACCAGGATTCAGCTGGATGACAAGGAAGTCATTTTAATCGGAACAGCTCACGTCTCAAAACTGAGCGCACAGCAGGTAAAGGATGTCATCGACCGGGAACAGCCCGACACAGTCGCCGTCGAGCTGGACAAACAGCGGTTTGAAGCCATCACGAACGGCAATCGCTGGGAAGAGATGGACATCTTCAAAATCATCAAAGAGAAGAAAGCATCCCTCCTGCTTATGAACTTGGCCATCTCGTCCTTCCAGAACAGGATGGCCAAACAGTTCGATGTCAAACCGGGAGCGGAGATGATCCAGGGAATTGAGTCGGCAAAGGAAACAGGGGCGAAACTTGTCCTCGCCGACCGGAACATCCAGACGACGTTCTCACGGATCTGGGGGAATCTCGGACCAGGAGGCAAGGCACAGCTTCTAACTTCTGTTGTCGCGAGCATCTTCAGCCGCGATGACATTTCCGAAGATGAAATGGAAAAGATGAAATCCCAGGATACACTAAACGCAGTCCTGGCCGAATTCACGGAAGCCTTTCCCCGGCTGAAAACACCGCTTATCGATGAGCGTGACCAATATTTGGCCGAAAAGATCCGGACCGCACCTGGCAAAAAGGTTGTCGCCGTGCTCGGAGCTGCACACGTGCCTGGAATCACTGAGGAAATTCACAAAAAGCATGATCTGAAAAAGCTTAATGAAAAACCGCCAAAACCGGTTTGGCCGAAAGTCGTCGGTTGGACGATTCCGCTCCTCATCATCAGCATCATCGCCTATACGTTCATGCAAAACAGCGACGTCGCCACGAGCCAGATGCTAAGCTGGCTGCTCTGGAACGGTTCACTTGCGGCACTGGGTACAATCATTGCAAAGGGACACCCGCTTGCGGTGCTGACCGCCTTTGCCGCCGCACCGTTCACCTCACTGAATCCGCTTCTGGCTGTCGGCTGGTTCTCGGGTCTTGTACAGGCATACTTTACCCGACCGAGCGTCAAGGATTTCCAAAGACTCACGGATGACGTTCTCAGCGTTAAAGGATTCTGGAAGAACAAGGCAACCCGTGTCCTTCTTGTCGTCGTATTGGGCAACATCGGAAGCTCGCTTGGCACTTTCATTGGAGGCGCTGATGTCGTCCGCTCGTTTTTCCAGCATATCTTTTAAATGAGACAACCCGTACAGGAATAAATCCTGTACGGGTTGTTGTGTGTTAGTGGGACAATCGAATAAAATGCCGAGTGTTACGTACACGCACTCGAGAGTTACAAAGCGTTGTCGGGAATCCTTCATCCGAAACCGCAGCAAGTCCTTCTATTTTACTTCCGCTGCCTGGAACTCCCGGATCGCTTCGAGGAACGGTTCCCCGTACTTCGCCAGTTTGTTTTCCCCGACGCCATGCACTTCAAGGAAACTTTCCTCGTCGGCCGGCTTACGTGCACACATGTCCTTCAACGACTTGTCCGAGAAGATGACATATGGCGGAACCCCTGCCTCATCGGCAAGCGACTTCCGCAGATCACGCAGCTTTTCGAAAAGCGGGTCTGCATCGCCGATTGCGACGGTGACGACAGCCTGCTTGCGGGTGACACGCTCGCCGCCTGTCAGGACTTCCTTGCCCTTCGCCGTCACGAAAATCGTCGGAAACTCTCCCTGGCTAACGCCGATCAGGTCGCGGGAGATCATGAAGTCGATCAGGTTCGTGGCTTCCTTCATGCTGTAGGCACCCTTCAGTATTCCATAGGTCGACAGTTCGTCAAACTCCCGTTCCTTCACCATCTTGTCGGCCGAACCGCAGAGGACTTTGGCAGTGATCGCCTTGCCCCACCGCTGGCCCATCCGGATGATGCAGGAAAGCACTTTCTGCGCATCTTCCGTCACGTCGATATTTTCACGGTCGTCGGTACAGTTGCCGCAGCGGCCACAAGCGTGTGTATCCGAGTCGCCGAAATGGCGGACGATGTACTGCTGCAGGCAGTCCTCGGTATGGCAGTAATCCACCATCGCCTGCAGCTTTTCAAGCTCGCGCGGGATGCCGTCCCGGTCATCCGTCTGGTCGATCAGAAAACGCTGCGTTTGCACATCCTGCGGAGAATACAGCAGGATGCACTCACTCGGCAGTCCGTCACGGCCGGCACGCCCCGCCTCCTGATAGTAACTTTCCATGTTTTTCGGAAGCTGATAATGGATGCAGTAGCGGATGTTCGACTTATCGATGCCCATGCCAAACGCGTTCGTGGCAACCATGATCCGCGCTTCATCATTCAAGAACGCTTCCTGTGCATCGCGCCGCTCCTCTTCAGGAAGTCCTGCATGGTAGCGTGCTACAGGAAGTCCTGCCTTTTTCATGTTTTCATACAGCGCATCGACCGTTTTCCGTGTTGCGGCATAGATAATGCCGCCTTCTTCACGGTTTTTCTTGATGAAGTCCTTCACGAATTTTCCCCGGTCCTGCCCGCGGACGACGGAGAAGGAAAGGTTTTCCCGTTCAAATCCGGTCAGGACCGTGTTGCCCTCGGGTATATTCAGCTGCCTGCAGATGTCCGCCCGCACTTCGGGAGTCGCCGTTGCGGTCAGCGCGAGAATCACCGGCCGTTCCGGCAACGCTTCGACGACACTGCCGATCAGCCGGTAGCTCGGTCGGAAGTCATGCCCCCACTGGGAAATACAGTGTGCCTCGTCAACCGCCACCATCGGGATATCCATACGGACCAGTTCCTGGAGGAAGTAGTCCGACTCGAATCGTTCCGGTGCGACATACAGGAGCTTGTAAGCCCCTGCCCTTGCCCGCTCCATCGTATACCGGAATTCATCCAGTGAAAGCGTACTGTTGATGCAGGCTGCGGGTATGCCGATCTCATTCAATGCATCTACCTGATCCTTCATCAATGAGATAAGGGGGGAGATGACCAGTGTCGTGCCTTCCCTGACAAGCGCGGGTATCTGGTAGCACACCGACTTTCCGCCGCCCGTCGGCATGACACAGAGCGTGTCTTCGGCAGTCAGCACCTGGCCGATCACCCGCTCCTGTCCCGGTCGAAAAGACGGATAGCCGAAATATGTTTTTAGTTGTTCATGCGCCTGCTCGAGCATGGTTGACACTCCAATCATGAAGGACGCCGTCCGATCTCCTCAAGAAATCGGCGGACGTCCTTTCTGCTTTTCAATATGATCACTTGCTTATCCGAACCGAGGCTCTCCAATTTGCTGAGAACTCCCGGCCGCTTGTTTTTCCTATAATTCCAGACCCATTTAACAAATTCAATGTTGAGACGCTCCGGACAATCCTTTTGCATATCCGGCCTCGTCTTCCCATGATACCGGATTCGGCGACTGAAAATGCCGTACATACAGACGCGTCGCGGCATATCCATAAAAATCACCGTATCAGCCGCCTGCAGCCGCAGATCCATCGTTGCTCCATAGTTCCCGTCGACGATCCAGCGCTCCCCGTCAAAGAGTCCGCGCTGGATCTCCTTTTGTTCATCCCGTGTCGTCAGTGTCCATCCCGGCTTCCACAGAAGCGCATCCAGGTGATGGACCTCAATGCCCAACCGTTTCCCCAGCTCGCGGGCGAGCGTCGACTTCCCCGCTCCGCCCGGCCCGATCAGCATGATGCGGTCCATGACGATCCCCCGATTCTTTTGTGTGACTCTCATTATAACGCATTGGACGATAGGTTCCCATTCCCCTATTTGGATTGGGAGATTTGGGGCGAGGAAGTTGAGTGCGCGACGGGGCAAGGAGGGGAATTTGATGCGGTAATCCGGTATTTCGAGGCGGCAACTCGTGATTTCCCGACCGCATCTCGCCATTTCACGACCACAACTCAACATTTCGAGACCGCAACCACTGGATTCGCGGCCTAACTCCGCATTCCGCGCCGCCATCCAAAAAAATGCACCGGCATTGGTCGGTGCACTCCTATCTTAATGAACAATCCCGCTCCGGTCTTCCGCGAGCCTGGCGATTGCAGCTTCGTATTCCTCAGACAGCTTCTCCACAATCTGCGCGACGGTTTCACGTTCGGTGACATTGGTGACGCCCTGGCCGGCTGACCAGGCATCCCGCCAGGCTTTAATTTCGTCTTCACCGGAGAAGTCCAGTTTGCCCGTTGTCCCTTTCAGATTCTCTGGATCCAGTCCCTGTCGGATCAAAGAAGGAGTCAGGAAGTTGGCGGGAACTCCACTAATCGCATCTGTGTAAATGATATCCTCTACAGTCGAGTCAATGACCATCTGTTTATAGTCTTCAAACGCAGCGCTTTCTTCAGCAGCGAGGAACCGCGTGCCGAGGTAGGCATAATCTGCTCCCATCGCACGTGCCGCCGCCACGTCCGCACCGCTGGACATCGCACCGGAAAGGATAATCGCCCCGTCATAGAATGTCTTCACCGACGAAATAAAGGCGAATGGATTCAATAATCCCCCGTGCCCCCCCGCGCCTGCGCAGACAAGTATTAGCCCGTCCACACCGCTCTGTGCGGCTTTTTTTGCGTGCTTCACGTTAGCTACGTCCGAATAAACCTTGCCGCCGTATGCATGCACCACTTCGACGACCTCCCCCGGATGGCCAAGTGAGGTGATGACAATCGGGGGCTCGTATTTCCTGATCAATTCCAAGTCTTCACTGTAACGCTGATTCGCTTTTTTATGGCAGATGAAGTTGACCCCCCAAGGCGTATCACCCAGTCCGTCCTTCACCTGCTGAAGCCACTCCGCGCACGCCGATACGGGTCGCGCGTTCAGCAGCGGAAACGTTCCGATAACACCCGCCTTCCCTGATTCGATCACCATTTCCGGATTGGACACCAGGAACATTGGAGCCACGATCACCGGCAGTTTAAGCATATCCCCCACCCCTTTTCGAATTCAGATCATTAAGACACTTCCACTCTCATTCTTACCTCCCAGTCCAATCGTGTCAAGACGAAATGAATGAATGTTCATTCTTTATTCAGGACATCCCTTTCCTAACCGACAATAAATTGTAAGATATGACTCAACTCTTTTCCCTACAAAGTCACAAGAAATTCCGCTATAATGGGCTTATTCTGACTTAGGAGTTGACCGTCTTGAAGCCGATTTCCAAACTTTCTTCAAAAGTGTTTCTTGTCGCATTGCTTCTCGTCGTGGCAGTCGGTGGAGCCGGGTGGTTCTGGTACGACAGCACCCGGCCTGCAGAGGTCCCGTTCGCAAAAATCCAGGAACTGGTCCAATCTGACGCCGGCACGATGATGACGCTCACCGAATCGGCTTCCGGTACGCTGACTCTTGAAACGCCGGACGGAACTTACCGGACAAACGTCCCGCCGAACAGCCAGAGCGTCGAACAGCTGGTTGTGAATCACGCGGTGAACTATGAGTATTCAAAACAAAGTACGGCAGACCGGCTCCTCCTCGCCGGGATTTTCGGTGCCATCGCAGTAACATTCTTTATCCTCTACCGGAAAGGCAAGCTCGGAACTGCTTCTTCAATGAAGCAGAGCGCCGCTAAAGCCGCGCCGCTTCCGGATGTCACACTCGATGACATCGGTGGAATCCCTGATGAGATGAAAGACGAAATCGGTCAGGCGCTTGCCGTCCTGAAGGATCCGAAAGCCGCAGAAGAAGTCGGCCTGACACCGCCCAGGGGAATCTTGCTCTATGGACCTCCGGGAACCGGGAAAACGCTTCTCGCACAGGCCATTGCCCGGGAAATTGGCGCAACGTTCTTTTCCTCGAGCGGTGCCGCCTTCACCGAAATGTTCGTCGGTGTCGGCGCATCCCGCGTCCGTACTCTTTTTGAAAACGCCCGCAAGCAGCGCCCCGCTGTTATCTTTATCGACGAAGTGGACGCGTTGGCCGGCAAACGGAAGCAGCACGGCGGAGAGGAATCCGAAAAGACCCTAACCGAACTTCTTGTCCAATTGGACGGAGGCAACGACAACGACGGTATTCTCTTTATCGCGGCGACCAACCGGAAAGATATGCTGGACGACGCCTTTGTCCGTCCCGGCCGGATCGATTTCGAGTTCCAGGTTCCTCTACCGGATACCCAGGGACGCCGTGAGATCATAGATATCCATACAAAAGGCAAGGTCTTTGCGCCGGAAGTTGCTGCTTCGTTTGATGCACTGGCGGAAAGCACCTCAGGTTTTTCAGGTGCCGAACTAAGCTCCCTGTTTGAAATGGCAAGCCGGCGTGCACTCAGGGACGGCCGGACCGAAATCGCCAAGAGTGACCTGGACTTTGCAATCGACCGCACCATTCTCGGAAGCACTGCCCGCTCCCTGAACGACCCGGACACCAAGCATCGGGTTGCCATCCACGAAGCCGGCCATGCGCTGGTTCAGGCGCTCACAAACCCGGGCTCTGTCCGAAAGGCGACGATCATCCCGCGTGGCATGGCGCTTGGCTATGTCGCTCCCCTACAGAAGGAACTGCATCTGTCGACCGTGAGTGAGCAGCTTGACCGTGTCTCCATGATCCTCGCCGGCGGCGTAGCCGAGCGGCTCCACCTAGGGGAACATAGCCTCGGTGTCGGCGGTGACGTCCAACAGGCCAAACGCTTGCTCGAGGAAATGGTGGACACTGGTCTTCTCCAAGACGGGTTCAGGCTCACGTTCAACAATAATGAAAAAGAAGCGCGCATGCAGAAACTATTCGAAGAAGCCCTTGAGATGGCAGAACTGCTGATCAAGAGCCATCCTTCCGAATACGCCCGCCTTGTGGACGCACTCATGACGAAGGAAACCATCGATGGCGATGAAATCCAGGAAATCGTCGGTTATAAGAAAGTGGTCCGCGACGATTTGGTTGCCACTAAAGCATATTAATACAATAAACGCCTCCCATTACCGGGAGGCGTTTTACATGTCTGGTATCAATCAGTTCATATCCTTATGTTTAAACGGACACTTGCCCTTGATAGGCACAATGTCGTCACCGATGAAAAATTGTTTCCATTCGTTGTGCGTCGGATCGCCGAAGTGGCTGATGTCCGGATGTTTTGGCAGGTTGTCCCACTTCTCTACACGTTCCCGGACTTTATCCCGCGAATTGATGCCACCAGGCTCCGTTCCCTCCAGTCCCTTGAAGATTTTACGTGGCTGGAATCCAAGTACCATTGCATTACCAAGGTCGCGGGTCTTCCGCTGCTTATAAGCCGGCGCATTGCCGAAGACAAATATCGGCTCACCGCCAAAGCGGAAATCCCATAGGTGATGGTCCGGATCTTTCGGAGCATCCGCCGGCCATTCGACCGGGTCCTGTTCGTGAAGGTACTGGAGAATATCCCAGAACTCTTTCCGGTAATCTTCCAGGTCACCTTCTTTCTCAAACGGTTCCACAAACACAAAGAAGCCATACCGTTTGTGTTTCGGATTTTCGAACAGTTTCAGGAATTCCATTAGAGCCTTTGGGAGATTGGACCAATCTTCCCTCTCGATATAGGCGTACCGCAACTCACCGCCGAGTTCTGCAGCCATCCCGAAATAGCAGGGAAACGTCTTGTCCGTCACGGTTTTGTGGAATGTATGATATTCACGCAACAGCCACTCGGGAAGGTCTCCCCGGTTACTGAAGTCTTCTTTGACAAGCATTTTGTTTTCTATAGTTTTCATGATGACCCCTCCGTTTGATCTCTGATACCATTATCCCCTTTTTGGGCAATAGAGAAACCGCTTCATCACTTTGCACTCTCAACCTCGTCTCTTATAGTCGCTGATTGATTATAGATTCGTCAAATATACTCAGGCAAATAAAAAAGGCCGTCTCCACGTTGACTCTTGTAGTCACTGGCGGAACGACCTTTTCTCGTATATTTGGTTTTGTCTCTTTTAACTCTTGTTGTCAGACCGACATTACGGAACCGTTTTTGTTCTGGATTCATGCGACCCTCCCGTTCGATCTTAAGACGAAGTTTCTTTGCTTTTGAATTTGCCACAACCATCATCTCCTTCTTGTCCTTACATCATCAGTATACAAAATCACTCACCGAATTAGGTAGGAATAGGAACCTGTTTTCTAGAATTTGTTACGGACAGCGGCTTAGGAGGTATTAAATGAAACTTTTAACAGTAAACAAGCAGTTTAGGTTTGTTGGTGTAAAAGGTAAAGGGGCTTTTGAAGAATTTGGAACACTCGTTCCGCAAGCAGCTCAGGAAGTCATTGTCCGATCAGGCGGAATTGAATCTGTTGCCGGAAAAGAAATCGCGGTATTCGAACCCAAGAAAAGCCACGGCCATCTCGAAGGTGAGTTTTACGTAGGCTTATTAATCGATGCACCTTTAGATAAAGTTCCGCTTGGAATGACTTATATGGAAGTGCTGGGGAATTACGCAACAGCAAGGGGAACCATGGAAGACTTACAGGGTCTTCATGCCGCTTTGCTAAAACAGACCATTGAAAGCGGTTTTCATATCAACCGGGAAGAATATATTGTTGAAGTCTATATTCCTGCGGACACCGGTGAAGAAGTTGAAATCTACTTGCCAATTTTAAGTCAAAACACTGCCGGTTAGGTCCACTTCCGGAGCATCGTAATGTAAGGTATGCAACTTTGACTGATTGCCAAGCAAAATCACCTGAATGTTTAAGTCTTTGACATCCGCCATCCCGGCCAAATAGGCAATAGAAAAAGCTCCCACAAGGGGAGCTTTTTAAATGATTAATTCCTGACAGCCGCTTCTTCACGGATTTCCGTTACCCATCCGAACGTGTCTTCTTTCACGCCCGTCTGCAGCCCTGTGAGTTCTTCGTAGAGCTTTGTCGACAGTTCGCCCGCCTCACCGCCATGGATGGTGAAAGAATCGCCCTTCCAGCTGAATTCACCGATTGGCGAGATGACAGCTGCCGTTCCGGTGCCGAACGCCTCATCAAGACGTCCTTCCTGCTGGGCGGTTTTGATCTCTTCCATGGTGATGCGGCGCTCGGTCACCGGGACACTCCACGATTTCAGCATCTCGATGATTGATTTACGCGTGATGCCGCCGAGAATACTGCCATTGAGTGCAGGCGTAACGACCTCGCCATCGATCTTGAAGAAAACGTTCATGCTGCCGACTTCTTCAACATATTTCTTCTCGACGCCGTCGAGCCAGAGAACCTGGGAATACCCCATCTTTTCTGCCACTGCCTGTGCTTTTAGTGAAGCGGCATAGTTGCCCGCGGTTTTCGCGGCGCCTGTGCCGCCTGCCACCGCACGGACGTACTCGTTCTCTACAAGAATCTTGACCGGGGCGATCCCTTCCTTGTAGTACATGCCGACCGGGGACAGGATGATGATGAACTTATACGTAAGCGACGGCGCCACACCGAGGTGAGGCTCGGTCGCAATCATATAAGGGCGAATATAAAGGGATGTTCCCTCCGCTTCCGGTACCCAGTCCTTCTCGACCTTGATGAGTGTTTTCAGTGCTTGCAGCGCATCCTCTTCATTAATCTGCGGCATGCAGAGACGATCGCAGGATTCGTTCATCCGGCGGAAATTTTCCTCTGGACGGAAAAGTCGGATTGCACCGTCTTTCGCCCGATAAGCCTTGAGCCCTTCGAATACGGTCTGGCCATAATGGAAGATGATTGCGGACGGATCCAGTGTAATCGGCTCATAAGGTACGATGCGGTGATCGTGCCAGCCAATCCCTTCCGTATAATCCGCAATGAACATATGGTCTGTGAAGTTGCGCCCGAATGCGATGCCGTCCGTGGATGGCTTCGTTTTCCGTTCCTGGCACTCATTGATGCTGATCTGCATGTTCCCCATCCTACATCTTCCTCCTTGATATTCAAGGTACGCGATATATCGTATACTCATGAAAAAAGAATAATGACTATATTATACATATTTTCAGACAGATTTAAATACTTTCGGCTAAAATAATTTTTTGTCCAGTCATCCATGCAGGAACTTAATCGGTTTTGCTGTGAATATAGCTGCCGCTCCATTATTTTGAGCTGTTTTGCACATATATCGCTCTGCTCTGCAATTTTTTGCAAATACTATTGAAAGTAGTCCTTAATACAAAAAACCGGCCACCTTTTTGGTGCCGGTCAATTCGTTACTATGCGACCGCGACTTTTTCGGCCATCTCCTCGCTTGGCAGCACAAGCTTTGGGAACCGTTCATAGACCGGCTGCAGCTTAGCTATGATTTCCTCGATTTCCGCCGGGTCGCTGAACGGGTAATGAAAATAGTAGGATCCCCGCTCCGTTTCGAGAAGGACTTCGAAAACCTGCGTGACTTGCTTCCGGACTGAATCTTCATCGCCCACAACAATTTCTTCAGCTTCAAATCCGTTTTCCGATGACTGGCTTACGAACAGGTTTCCCGGATGCGCCTCCGCATCGAAACCCATCGCCGCCACAACAAATTCATCGATGGTTTTCAAGGTTTCCAACCACATCCCCTCCCGTTTCATACACTATTCCCATTAAACCAAGAGGAAAACCGATAAAACGGGAATTCCTTTGAATCACACAATCACTTTGAACATGCAGACCCAAACAATTAAAAATGGCCATCTGTCAGGATGGCCCTCATCCAATCATACTTCCGCACCTACATGCGCCTCGTTGAGCAGCAGCCTGAGCGTCCCCGCAATTACCGCTTCACCTCGCTGATTGACGATTTCCGTCTCGTAGGCGATGACCCCGGTTCCGTTTTTCCGCTCCTGTTTATCGGCCACTTTCATTCTGACTCTGATGGTATCTCCGATCAGGGTCGGACGGACAAATCGGATCTTGTCCATCCCATAGAAGGCAGCAATAATGCCGGGCGTGAAATTCATCAGGCCGGTCGCAACCGACAGGACCAGCATTCCATGCGCGATCGGCTCGCCGAACGGTGTATTCTTCGCATATTCCCGATCGATGTGGAGCGGATAGAAATCACCGCTCACCCCGGCAAAATTCACAATATCCGCTTCAGTGATCGTGCGTCCGCCGGATTCCCATTCTTCTCCGACTTGCACTTCCCCGTAGTATTTATTAAACATGTCTCTTCCCCCATTCAGAATTTTACTTGCGGTTCGCGCAGATGCTTGAATTCTTCCCTCAGACGGAATTTTTGGACCTTGCCGGATGCTGTTCTCGGCAGTTCGTCCAGGAAGACAAATGAGCGCGGCTTTTTATATCGCGCCAATTTGCCGTCGGTAAATTCAAGGAGTTCCTGTTCCGTAATGGACCATCCGGGCTTCGTCACAATGACCGCGCACACCGTCTCGATGTATTTCGGATCCGGTATTCCGACGACAGCCACATCCTGGACGGCCTCATGCCGGATCAGCACATCTTCGACTTCCACAGGATAGATGTTTTCTCCACCGCTACGGATCATATCTTTTTTGCGTCCCGAGATGGTCAGAAAACCCTCTGCATCCAGAACACCAAGGTCCCCTGTATGGCACCAGCCATCAACGAATGTCTTGGCAGTGGCTTCCGGCTTGTTCCAGTATTCCGAGACGACCGCCGGACCCTTCGTGCAGATTTCACCGATCTCTCCTGCAGGCAGCGCTTCACCCTGCTCCCCGACTACTTTCACTTCCGTGAACGGCATCGGCTTGCCGGCTGTGTATCCCTTTGTTTTTGAATCTGCCGGGTCCAGTGAAACGGCGATCGGCGTTCCTTCGGTCAAACCATACACCTGGACAAGGCCGATATGCGGAAACAGTTCATTCAAACGATCAATTGCCCAGGAAATGATTGGGTCGCCTCCCGAATAAATCGTCCTCAACGACGTCAATCCAAAAGCTTCGATTTCATTCAGCTTCAGCATCTCATAAATCATGAACGGGAACAGGAAGACATCTGTCACTTCCTTTTCTTCGATCACCTCCAGCGTCCGCCTGATCTCAAAGTTCCCGCTCTTGGAAATCACGACCGTCCCCCCTGACAACAGAACAGCGAGCGCCACATCCTCCATCGCCCCTACATGATAAAGCGGGCCAGTGGTCATGCCGACAGTATCTCCGTCAAAGTTCCATTTCAGGGATTGCAACGTTGCGAACCAGATCGTGTTCCGATGTGTCCAGAGTGCTCCTTTCGGTCGCCCTGTCGTACCGGATGTATACATCAGCATGACCGGGTCCGTTTCTTCGAGCGTCGGGCGCACTGCCAGTTCCTTATTTCCCTTTAAAAGCTTATCCCAACTATCCGCCCACTCCGGTGCTTCCCCATCGGCGGCATAGCAAATGAAAGATTCGACGGGTATGCGATCCCTGACAGGCTCCAAACGCTCTGAAAGCGACGAGTCGAAGCAGAGCACCTTCGTGCCGGAATCATTCAAAATGTACTCCAGTTCCTCCGATTCCAGCCTGAAATTCATCCTAACTGCGATACCGCCGATTTTGGCAATCGCAAAATACAGGGCGAAATATTCCAGAGAGTTAAACAGCAGCATCCCGACGCGGTCGCCCTTTCTGACTCCTATCTCCGAAAGCACATTGGCGTACCGGTTGGTCATCTCATTCAGTTTTCCGTATGTCCAGGTCTCCCCTGTTTCCATGGCCAGTGCTTCCTTGTCCGGGTGCAAAGTCTGCAGACGGGGCTCCACCCTGTCCAGCAAATATCCGACGTCCATGTGCGTCCCCTCCTGTCAGTTGATGTTCAGCCTTCCATTGCCTTGAGTGGAGGCTGTTCCATTTCTGCTGATTCCTGCGGCTGAGTCATCAGCGAGACGACGACAAAGCCGAGAATCGAGATGACGAGTGAAATGGCTCCGACGACCACGCCTTCAGGGAGAAGGGTGATGCCATACTTGTTGAGGATTTCAAAGGCGAAGTTCAGTGATACCCCAAGGATGATGCTGGTGATGGCCCCCTGCTTTGTGGCCCGTTTCCAAACGAGACCGAGCACGACAGCCGGGAATACGGCGGCTGCAAATGTCCCCCAGCCGAAGACACCGAGAAGTGCCACAAGCGTATCCATATAAAACGAGAAAAGAGTCGAGACCACGAGGAGGCCAAATACGACAACCCGGTTCCATAGCAGCTCATTCTTGATCTTCTTGCCGAATGCGCGCGGGATGTCCCGCACGAGGCTTGCCGCTCCAAGGGTGACAAAACCGGAACCCGTTGACATGATGGCAGCCAGCAGACCGGCAAGGACAAGCCCCCCGATGATGGAAGGCGTAAATGCCGTAACGAACACGACCAGTGAATCATCCGCTGACGCAACCTCCGGGAACCGGCCCTGGATTTGCAGGGAGCGGGCGGTCAGTCCGATACTGACAACAAGAAGCACCGTAATCGCATAAGCCAGACCGGCAGTGAATGCGCCCCAACGCAGTTCCTTGGCACTTTTGATCATCAGGAATTTATTGATGAAATGAGGCTGTCCTGCCGCTCCGAGACTGAATAGGAGGAACCAGCAGGCGATCGTGATCAGAGAGAAATTGCCGAAAGGCGATGCGAGCAGCGGATCCGAGGATTGAAGGGTTTCTGTGATGTTCTGCATGCCTCCGCCGACATTTAATGCAAAGAAGAAGATCACGATCGAGACGACGATCATAATGACTCCCTGGAACAAATCTGTGTAAACAGAAGCGATGATACCGCCCCCGACCGAGTAGAAAGCCAGGATTCCCAGGCCGATCAGTGCCCCGACAGCCGGTGAAACACCGAATATCGAGTGCATGATGACACCCATCGCCTGAACCTGCGTGCCCAGGTAGCCTATAACACCGAGCGTAATCGCAAACCCAAGCCATCCACGAACCGCCCTGCTGTTATACCGTTTTTCCACAACATCTCCAAGAGTAAAGACATCCCCCATTTCACCCATTGCCCAGATCCGTTTTCCGACCAGGAACCAGGTCAGGGCGAAACCTAATGGTGCTGCGATCAGAACTCCCGCAGCAAACCCCATACCGCCGGTAAAGGTCTGGCCCGCACCTCCCAACAGCCCAAACCCGCTCTGGATGGAAGTGAACGCGGCAATAGCCATGACAAACATACCAAGACTTCTGCCGGCAACCAGAAAGTCACTTGCGGATTTGGTTCTTCTCGTGGCCCAAACACCTATCAGGATACAAACCAGCAGATAGAATGCGACAATACTGATGATGGTTACGTTCATTTGGCAGCCTCCCCGGTTTTGAACTCATTCTCCATCTCTTCTATGTCACCCGGATCAAAAATCAGGGCATAAATCAGAGAAGCGATCACCGCCAACGGGAGAATGCCGAGCAGATAGAGGGCGAGACCGGGTGTCATACCCAGCACATAGAAACTTCCGCCAGCCGGATCATTGCGAGTGATCAGGTCGAGCGTCACGAACAAAACGATGTATCCCCCGGCGACTGAGATCGGAACCCACAGCAAAGCAGGCCTATTTCTGACCGCCTTCCAGATCCCGATAGTGATGGCTAACCCGATCACGGCCAGGTACGGATACAGGATGAGCCTCCACGACTGCAGAAACATGCCGACCAGCGACAGAACAATAAGTCCGGAAAATAAATACATGATACGGTCGGAAACGTACAAGCAAACAACCTCCCTTTATTTTGAATCGACGGAAACCGTCGTTAAAACCAGAAAGAAAGCGTTTTCAATTATCAGAATGAATAAAATATATGAAACTAAATCGAAACTGTCAATGTGACTTTATCACTATTCGTGCAGTTCCACTCTCTACAGACATACATAAAGCTATATCGGTATATTGGCTTCATATCTGCTAAACGGTTTTTAAGTCTTTGTTTTGCTGAGAATGATTGTGCAGAATATTAAAGCCAAATCTTAATTTCTTATTATTTATATCTGCCAAAATGAAATAAAGGCGGATCCCAGGTCTCGGGATCCGCCTTTTCTTCCTATATTAATATTTGTAGGATTGTCCGCCATCAATCGGAACAACAGCTGCATTAATGAAGTTAGCCTGGTCAGATAGCAGGAAAGCAACCAGATAGCCCACTTCTTCCGGCTTGCCGAAGCGCTTCATCGGGTTCGGCTGAACGAATTCCTTGCCGACCTCTTCCCAATTGTCGCCGCCAATCTGGCGGAGAGAACCTTCGACCATCGGGGTCATAATTGCGCCAGGCGCGATGGCTTTGATGCTGACACCGTATTGCCCATACTCGATCGCAGAGTTTCGGGTCAGGCCGACGACGCCATGTTTACTGGCAGCATAGCCAGACTGGTTGCCCACTCCTCGGATGCCTCCTACGGATGCCGTGTTGACGATTGAGCCGGAACCCTGTTTTTTCATGACAGCCAACACATACTTCATGCCATAAAAGACGCCATTTAGGTTGATGCTGACGACTTTCTGGAATTCATTGCTGCCAAAGTCCTCCGTAAGGTCCTGTTTCCCCTCGATACCGGCATTGTTGAAGAATCCGTCTATCTGTCCAAACCGGGATACTGTGTCATCGACATATTTTTTTACCTGTTCTTCTTCAGCCACGTTCGCAGTCAGCAGGATGACTTCCGCTTCCGGAGCCACTTCCATGATCGCCTGTTTGGTTTCTTCAAGTCCCTGCTCATTCAAGTCGACCAGAGAAAGCTTGGCGCCTTCTTTTGCAACTTGAAGCGCGGAAGACCTCCCGAGTCCGGAACCCGCACCCGTAATCAGAACCACTTTTCCATCAAATCGGTTTGTAATCTTCTCATCCTTTCCTTGCCGGACAGTGAACGGCAGCACTGCCTGTTATCCTTCCCCGGATGTGCTGAAGAAAAACGGATAATAAGAAAACCGGAGCCTTTTCGGCCCCGGTTTTATGCTTCCATAAAGAACTGTTTTGCTTTTTCGACGAACGGCTGGTCTTCAGGAAGCAGGTCGTCCTCGTAAAAGATTGCGTCAACCGGGCATACTGCAGTGCAGGCTCCGCAGTCGATGCAGAGATCCGGATCGATAAAGAACTGGTCCTCACCTTCAAGAATGCAATCTACCGGACATACGTCCACACATTCACCGGCTTTTTCGCCGATGCACGGTGCCGTAATCACGTGTGTCATTTTCATCACTCCTTACCTATTCAAGTTACCATATTTCCCGCTGTTTCGCTCTCAAAAACATGAACTTGTCGAAATTTATCCTGTTTCGTCATCGGACAAACGGGAAGAACATGACTGTACAATTAAACAACATCAAACAGGAGGGATGGCACCGTGGCTCACGCACAACATCAGGAGCTTTTGCAGACGCTGCATGAATGCATGGAGGCCTGCAATCACTGCTTTGATGCCTGCCTGAAGGAAGAAGATGTCAAGATGATGGCAGAGTGTATCCGGCTTGACCGTGAATGTGCGGATATTTGCGGCTTCCTCGAAGCGGCGATCAGCCGGAACTCACCGTTCATCAGCCAACTCGCCCAAGTTTGCGCAGACATCTGTGAAGCTTGCGGGGAAGAATGCCGCAAACACGACCATGAGCACTGCCAGAAGTGTGCAGAAGCGTGCATGAAGTGTGCGGAAGCATGCCGGAATGTCGCATAAGCCAATGGACAATCATATGTTGAGGAGCGACTGCAGGCAGGGAATCCGTTTCCTGCCTGTTCCTCATTTTACATACCATTTCTGATAAACGGGTACGTTATACGGCGCCGGCCGCAGCAAGCGACTTGAGTCCATGTCGTTAATTTTTTCCTTTGTGTTATTTGTTTAGACATCCACTCGTTGTTTGCACAAGCAAATCTTCCAAACATCAAGATTGCCGGATGCGGGTAGAGGGAACGAGATAGACAACAGCCAGAAAAAGCAGGTGAACATATGCAACTGTATACGATCGGACATTCTACTCACGATGAAAAAGAATTTCTCAAATTGCTCCATGATGCAGGCGTGGAATTGCTCGTCGATGTCCGTGCTTTTCCCGGGAGCCGGAAGTTCCCTTGGTTTCACACGGATCGTATGAAGGATTGGCTTCCTGAAAGTGGGATTGACTATTTGCATATCCGCGAGCTTGGAGGACGCCGCCGCAAATCCAAAATCATCAGTGATGATGTAAATGCAGGCTGGAACAATCGCTCCTTTCACAACTATGCGGACTATACGCAAGAAGAGGAGTTCAAGGAAGGTCTCAATAAACTGCGGATAGCCGCAAAAGAAAAGCGTGCGGCTGTTTGTTGTTCAGAACGTCATCCAGCGCGCTGCCACCGGATGTTGATCAGTAACTATGTGGCCCTGCATGGCGGTGAGATGGTACATATACTCGACGGCAAAGAAGGCAAGACAGTGACCGAGCCTCATCAGCCTGGTCGCTGGGGTGCTATGCCGTACAAGCGTATGGACGGTGAAGTGGTTTATCCAGCAGATGAAAAAGAAGCCGATGCGGATTGACGCATCGGCTTCTTTTTACTTCTCTCTTCTTTTCTCCATCAGGGCAGCCATTTGATTTGCGTCTGAACTGCCTTCATTGCGCAAGCCATCGATGATGTTCCCGTAGTCAGTACTGTTCCGATTCTGGCTCAACTTGTATGCCGCCTGTGTTTCATCCACTTTCATTTTAAAGCCGACCACAGCATTTATCTGCTGTTTCGTTTCCTGCGAAAGGTTTTCCCAGAGTACAGGATTCGGACGATGCTGCTCATATTTCTTCATCAGCAGGTCCAACTCGTCTTCCAGCTCCTTATTATTCATCAGCTGCACCTTACCGTATAGATGGACGGCCTGATAGTTCCAGGTGGAGACATTTTCGTGGGTGTACCAGGAAGATGAAATATAAGCATGCGGCCCCTGGATCATCACAAGCGCTTCCTGCTCAGCAATCGTCTTCCATTGGGGATTCGCCTTGGCGAAATGCCCGGTGACATACCACTCTTCTCCAAACTGCCGAAACTGGAAAGGCAGGTGTGTCGAGACCGGCCTTCCGTTATGTACGGTTACAATTGAACCGAATGAGTGCTCCTCAACGAACCCCTTAATTTCTTCAAAATCGGTGACCTGGAAAAGCTTAGGTATGAACATTATAACTCCCCCTTAATAAATCTCTTTCTCCATGATGAGATCAGTCTGCTCGTCATCCCCCATAAAAAACGAGTGTGCGCCTGTACGGATAAAACCAAGCTTTTGGTAAAACGCGATGGCGTTTTTATTTTCTTCCCAGACCCCGAGCCATATTTTCCGTTTTCCATCCTGCTCGGCCAGTTTCATCGCCAGGTTAAATAGGACCTTACCGAGCCCCTGTTTCTGGAAACGTTCGCTGATATAGATCCGCTCCACTTCCAGTGAATCATCACCCATCGCTTCCGACTGGGCGTTTCCTGTATTGACCTTCAGATAGCCGGCGGTTTTCCCGTCTTTCTCAATGAAGAAAAATCGTGATTGCGGATGAGCCAATTCTGCTTTTATGCGCTTCGGGTTAAACGCCTTTTCCAGATACGCATTTAGATTCTCCTGTGAATTCTGCGCCCCGAACGTCTCCCTGAACGTATCGATGCTGATCTTCCGGAGTGCTTCCAAATCTCTTGACTCACAAGGTCTGATTTCAACAGTCATGCCGGTTCCCCCTCTTCAATAACTTCTCTTGTTCCCTTTCTTGACATGTTCCCAGTCTTTCTCCACATTTTTCCTAACCCTCCGCAGCAGGCGTAGGAGTATGTCCGCCTCATCTTCAGAAAAGCCTTCCAACGCTACTGAATTGGAATGCTTATGCTCCCTGATGATAAACGGGTAAATCTCAAGACCCTTCGCTGTCGGAAATAATTTCTTGATTCTCCGGTTGTCCACATCATCTCGTTTTTCGATAAAGCCCTTTTCTTCCAGCTTCATAATCGCACGCGCAGCTGTTGTCCTGTCCACCTTGATCATCTCGGCAAGCTTTTCTTGAATGATACCAGGATGCTCGCAGATCCTCACCATGTACAGATACTGTCCTTTTGAAAGGTCGACTTCCTTAAATTCGATGTTGCTGATAGAGTCCAGAGATCTAGCAATCACGCCGATTTCACGGAGAAGCTCCATTTTATACCGTCTTCCCTTCAATAAGTGCATTTACAACATTGCCATTGCTTTAACTTTACTTTTAAATAAGTGTAAATGCAATATAATTTTGAGATAATAAAAACCGATGCCCGGTTCACATCGGTTCGGATGCAGATTCATTGAAAGGCTCTGAGTACTTCACAATACCTCTTACAGGGTTGAGCGCTCCTTCGACCAGTTCCAGCGCCATAAATACATCCTCAGGGATATCGAACGGAGGATGAATCCCCCACTCTGATGCTTTTCTAAATCCGAATCTTGGGTAGTATTCGGGGTGTCCGAGAACAATGACCGAGCGGTATCCGAGATTTTGCGCTTTGTCCAGAGCGGCACGGATCAGTCGGCTGCCGATCCCCTGATTCTGAAACTTCGGCAGGATAGATACCGGTGCCAGGGCCAACGAGTCTTCTTCATTCTCTCCGTCCTCAATCCGGATCTTGGTCAGCAGAATGTGACCGATAATTTGCCCAGCCCCATTTTCTGCTACGATGGAAAGCTCAGGAACATAGGCATCGGATACACGAAGCCGGCCGACCAGAACGTGTTCGTGGTGATCACTCATTTCTTCATCACGGAATGCCTGTTCCACTACTTGGCTGATCGCCTCAAAATCCTTGGGCAAGCTTTGTCTGATGAAAACTTCCACATGCATCCCCCACTTTTTGTGTAATAGTATCTGTATGATTTCCTGATAGTGAACCCTCTAACTTATTTACGGCCATCATCTGTGAAAAGTTTCACATAATCAATCATTAAAGTATAAAGGGGCTGTCCAATAAGTCCCTTAAATAAAGCAGGCGGAGAAAAACGAGTTGTTTTTTC
>NZ_JCAXEU010000018.1:0-66697 GCF_059758705.1 Bhargavaea sp. GQ12 | reverse complement strand
ATTCATCAGCGTTTTGCTGTTCAGTTTTCAAGGTTCATAACTTCATAAAAATAATGGAGCGGGTGAAGGGAATCGAACCCTCATCATCAGCTTGGAAGGCTGAGGTTTTACCACTAAACTACACCCGCAAAGTGGCGCGCCCGGCAGAAGTCGAATCCACAACCTTCTGATCCGTAGTCAGACGCTCTATCCAATTGAGCTACGGGCGCACACAATATTAAAATAAATGGTGCGGTAGAGAGGACTTGAACCTCCACGGGATTTAACTCCCACTAGGCCCTCAACCTAGCGCGTCTGCCATTCCGCCACTACCGCATGTTAAAAGTGATTCGGTTTTTAAGAAGCTGTTTTTCGCGTTTCGTTCCAGCGACAAGATTTATTATATAACCTTGTTTCAGGAAAGTCAACATCTTTTTTCAACTTTTTTAAACCGTTTCATTAAAGGGTGGTGAGCCATGCAGGGCTCGAACCTGCGACCCTCTGATTAAAAGTCAGATGCTCTACCAACTGAGCTAATGGCTCGCATATCATCCTTCAGCCATTGGCTTCAGAATAAATGGCGGTCCCGACGGGAATCGAACCCGCGATCTCCTGCGTGACAGGCAGGCATGTTAACCGCTACACCACGGGACCACCTATGTATGAAAGGGAGTTTCCGGACAGCCGGGCACGAGCCCGGCGTCCTCCCCCTTATGATGACCCCTACGGGATTCGAACCCGTGTTACCGCCGTGAAAGGGCGGTGTCTTAACCGCTTGACCAAGGGGCCATATGTGATGTCTTTAGAGCACTTAGCCGCTCAGGCTTTCGTGTGATCTCTTGTCGACTTGTCCTATTATAGGGGGCATACGAAAAAACGTCAACACTTTTCGCCAACTTTTTTATAAAAATATCAAAACCCTTGCCGCGCAACGGTTTTCACCGTCCGGCAAGGGCTGATTCCTTCAACTCTATTCGACTTTTTGAATACGTCCGTGACATCTTCCGCAACGGTATCGGCTCGTGTCCATCCGAATCTTCCGCAGGTAGGATTGCCCGCAATCCGTGCAACGATAGAGATGCTTTGTTTTCCATCTGACGGGTTCTCGGATGACGGAACAATGCCTGGGTGCACCGGTCTCTTTCAGCAGCTCCCGGAAGTCTCTGTCCCGATGCCGGTATCCCTTTCCTTCTATATGAAGATGATAGTGGCATAACTCATGCTTGATGATCCCGGTCAGCTCTTCCAGACCATACTTCCTGTAAGCTTCAGGATTGATCTCAATGTCATGGTCGTGGAGCCTGTACCTGCCGCCGGTCGTCCTGAGCCTCGGATTAAAATAGACCCGGTGCCTGAATGTGCGGCCAAACGATTCCAATGAAATCGATTCAGTCAGCTGCTGGAGTTGCTGTTCATCCACGGCGTTTTCTGCTTCCCTTCTTATCTGCAGGGTCAATCATCGTCAGGGAGATTTTCGAGGCGGCTGTATCGACGGATTCGATCCATACAGCAACAGTATCTCCGGGCTGCACTATGTCACCCGGATCTTCGACACGGACCGGCGCCATCTTGGAGATGTGCACCAGCCCATCCTTCCCCGCTCCGACATCAACAAAAGCACCGTATGGTTTCAGGCGGCGCACCTGCCCTTTTACCTGGACACCCGGCTTGAGGTCGGAAAGCTTCTTTGCCGAATTCTTCCGCTCCTCAGACTGGCGCCTGCGCTGTTCTTCCTGTTTCTTCTTGTCCTCTTCCTCTGCCCGGCTGAGCATGGTGAGGGAAATCCGGCCCTTGTCCCGGTCGACATCATCAATTGAAACCGTGACGACATCTCCCGGAGCAAGAATATCCAGTGGATGGCGGATGCGTCCCTTGCTCATTTTGGTCACATGGAGCAAGCCGTCGTCCCCGACGCCGATGTCTATAAATGCGCCGAAGTCCACGACGTTCCGGACAGTCCCTTCCATCTCCATGCCGCGCTTCAGGTCATCCATTGTCAGCACTTCTTTTCTCAGAAGCGGCTGAGGGAATTCATCCCGCGGGTCTCGGTTAGGGCGCCGGAGTGTCTCGATAATGTCCCGTACAGTGACTTCACCAGCTCCAATAGCCTCTGCGACTTCCCCAGCATCCAGTTCCCCGAGCTTTTCAGCGGCTAGCTCAGTTCCGATGTCTTTCTTGTCCAGATCAGCAACCTTAAGGATCTCCTCCGCCAGCGCATAGCTTTCCGGGTGTACACCGGTGGCATCCAGCGGATTTTTCGCTTCCGGCACTCGGAGAAAGCCGACTGCCTGCTCATATGTCTTGGCCCCAAGGCGGGGCACTTTCTTTAATTGGGCCCGGGAACTGAAGCGTCCGAGCTCATCGCGGGCTGCAACGATATTGTCAGCGACCGTGCGGGAAAGTCCTGATATATGTTGAAGCAGCGATGCCGAAGCGGTGTTCACATCGACACCGACACGGTTTACAGCAGTTTCGACGACAAAGTCCAGCTGCTCCCCAAGGTTTTTCTGCGAAACATCATGCTGGTACTGGCCGACCCCGACCGATTTCGGCTCGATCTTTACGAGCTCCGACAGTGGATCCTGGAGTCTGCGTGCGATGGAGACGGCACTGCGCTGCTCGACCTGGAGTTCCGGAAATTCACGGCGCGCCTCTTCCGATGCGGAGTACACACTTGCACCCGCTTCATTGACGATCACATAGGATGCCCCGCCGTCCGTCTCCTTTAGGCAATCAGCGATAAACTGCTCGGTCTCACGCGAAGCGGTGCCGTTGCCGATTGCGATGATGGAGACGGAATGCTTTTCGAGCATCCCGAGGACTTTCTTTTTCGCACCTTCCGTATCTGATGACGTATGCGGATAAATGACACCCAGCTCAAGCAGCCGGCCGGTGTCGCTCACGACGGCGAGCTTGCAGCCGGTCCGGTAGGCCGGGTCCACGCCGAGAACGGTTTTGCCCTTCATCGGCGGTTGGAGCAAGAGTCTTTTCAGGTTCTCGGAAAAAATCCTGATCGCCTGTTCCTCCGCCTTTTCCGTCAGCTCGCCGCGGATCTCCCGTTCGATTGATGGGAGAAGCAGGCGTTTATATGCATCCGCAGCGGCTTCCGTCACTTCTTCGGCCGCTGCGGATCCGGGGTAACGGAGATAGAGGCGGCGTATTTCTTCGACCAGCCGCTCGTCTGGCGCAGCAACCGCCACCTTCAGCACCCCAATTTTCTCGCCGCGGTTGACGGCGAGTATACGGTGCGGCTTGATCTGCTTCACCGGTTCTTCATACTCATAGTACATTTCGAAGACACCCTTGGGGTCCTCTGCATCCTTCTTCCGGGATGTAACAATGAACCCGTCCCGGCGGATTGCTTTGCGGATCCTCTCACGGACCGCGGCATCATCAGAAATGCGCTCCGCAATAATGTCCCGTGCGCCGGCCAGGGCGGCCTCGGCGTCGGGCACTTCATTGCCGGGATCAACAAATTCCCCGGCGGCCGCTTCAGGATGCTGTTTCAAGTCGCTCAGCAACAGGTCCGCCAATGGTTCAAGGCCCCGTTCTTTTGCCGCTGTCGCGCGGGTCTTCCGCTTTTTCTGATAAGGCCGGTAAAGGTCTTCCACCCGCTGCAGCACATCGGCGCCGCGGATCGCCTCTTCCAGTTTTCCATCCAGCTTCCCCTGTTCCGAGATGATGCGGATGACTTCCTCTTTCCTCTCCTCCAGCTGGAAAAGATAGCGATGGGCGTCCTCGACCGCCTTGATCTGCACTTCATCAAGTTCGCCTGTTGCCTCTTTCCGGTAACGTGCGATAAACGGCACTGTTTTGCCTTCCGACAGCAGTCCGATCACCGCCTGCGCCTGGCCCGCACGCACACCCGCGCGCGCCGCCGCTTTCTGGATCAGTTCTTTTTCCTGCACCTCTCTCACCCTTTCGTTCCGCTCTCTACCCGTTCACTTTATCATAAACCGACCCGCGCACGGCAGATTCCCCATAGGCGCATTCCGCTCCCGAGACGGATGCCAGTCGAATGTAATGCAAGCTAACCCCGACCGGCTGGCCGGAAGACGAAAAAACCCGCTCCGCGGATTTAGCGGAGCAGGCTTCCTGCGATATAGGTGGCATCGTCGCCGTGTTCAAGGGTTTCAAACACTTTCTTGTACAGGTCATACGCACCGGCGCTGCTTTGCATGAACGCCTTCGGGCTTCGGATGTCCACGCCGTCCGAATGGAGAAGAAACAAATCGCCGGGACCGTAATCATAGCCCTGTGTCTTAAGTTTCTGCGGCCGCCCGGACAGATAGCCCATAACCGGGAGCGGATAGATCATCTTGTCATCCGAACGACGGTAGAGATAGAACCGGACATTGCCGACGCAGCTGTATTCGATCCTGGACGTTTTGAAATACGCCTTGATGATCGCGACGGCAGCCCCCCGCTTCTGGTGCATATGCATGTTGCACCGGCTGAGAAGCTGGTCGATGGACTCGTCATGATGGCGCTCCAGAATCTCCGGCACGACCTCCGCCGACTCCCTCGCAATCGGCCCGTTGCCGAGTCCGTCCGCAATCGCGCACAAGAAATAATCTTCATGGACGAATGTAAAGTATACATCGCCCGATTCATTGTTTCCCTCTTTCGCTTCCTGGTAAATGTACGCTTCCACCCGGTCATCCTTCACCGTCTTCAAGAAGGCCCACCACCAGCCGCCGCGATGGCCTCCTGCAACTTCTTGATGGCCTTCCGCTGAAGCCGGGATACGTGCATCTGGGAGATCCCGAGCCGTTCCCCCGCTTCCTTCTGGCTTAGCTGTTCGATGTATGTATACTGAATGATCTGCTTTTCACGCTCGGACAGGACATTGAGCGCTTCTGCCACGATCAGTCTCTGGTCCGTCATTTCGTAGCCATCATCAGTATCCCCGATAATATCGAACAGGGTGACTGTGCTGCCGTCGGAGTCAGCCTCCAGCGAATGATCCATGGACAGGGCCTGATAGCTTCTGCCCATCTCCATCGCTTCAAGGATGTCGTCTTCATCCACCTCGAGGTAATCCGCGATCTCCTGAACCTTCGGCGAGCGCTGAAGCTCGTTGGTCAGTGTCTCAGCGGCAGACTTGATCTTCGGACCGAGTTCCTTGATCCTTCGCGGCACATGGACCGCCCAAGTTTTGTCCCGGAGAAAACGTTTGATCTCCCCGATGATCGTCGGAACGGCGAATGCCTCAAAGCTGCGGCCGTAATCAGGGTCGTATCGACGGATGGCGCCGAGAAGTCCGAGCATGCCGACCTGCACGATGTCTTCATGATAGGATTTTCCGTTGGAGTATTTGCGGGCGATCGACTGGACAAGCCGCTCATAATGGAGAACGAGATTTGTCTGTGCTCCCTCATCACCGCTCTCCTGGAAAGCCTTGATCCAGCCCAACACCTGTTCTTTTGATTTGGAATCAGGAGGAGACTGTTTCGACATCCTTTTCCACCTGCTCTCCGCCGAGATATTTGGTCATGAAGACGGTAACACCTTCATCATGGTGGATCTTGATTTCGTCCATCAGCGTCTCGATCAGGTAGAGGCCGAGACCCCCTTCCCGGAGGAACATGCCCTCTTCGTGATCGTGGTATGGCCCCACACTCTTTTTAGTCGCTTCAAAGTCGAAACTCTGACCATGGTCGGCCACCATGATCTCCATCCGGTCTTCATACAGTGCACACCCGACGACGACTTCACCTTCTTCGTCTTCCTTGTAGGCGTGCTGCACCGCATTTGTGATGGCCTCACTCGAAGCAATCTTCATGTCTTCAATATCGTCATAGGTGAAGCCCAGCCGGCTTGCAAGGCCGGAGATCGTGAGCCGCGCCACACCCACGTACTGGGCCTTTGCCGGCACACGGATCTCCACGTAGTCATACGGTTGCATCATTTAACCCACCTTTATCATCTTTATGTTCTTCGATATCCATGACTTCATTGAGGCCTGTGATATCGAACAGACGCTTGAGCCGCGGCGAAAGCCCGGTGATTTTAACTTGGCCGCCGGTTTCCTTCACTTGCTTGAAATAACCGACGAATACGCCGAGACCCGTACTGTCCATATATTCTACGTCCGAAAGATCGATTTCTGCTTTCATGCCTTTTTCAACGGGATGTTCTGCAAGCTTCTCCCGCAGGGCCGGCGCCGTGAACGCATCGATCTCACCGATCACTTTAAAATGCTGTACACTGTCTTCTCTATTCAGATCTACTTGTAGGTTCATTTCCACACCTCTTCTTTAAATTTCTCACTCTATTTTTTTGTCCCAAAACCAGAACTCCATTTGAACACAACATCAAGGTTTTACCCCTTACGAAGAAATTCAAACATCAATTATTCTTTTTTTAAGATCACCAGTGAGAAATCGTCCTGGAGACGGAAGCCCTGCATGCGATCCAATTCGGCGAAGACATGCTCCGCCATTTCCTGGGCGGGGCGGTCTTTTACGCTGCTGATGATTTCGAGGATGGTGTCCTTTTCGACAAAGCCTTCCGGCGTCCGTGCTTCGGTCACCCCGTCGGTCATGATGGCGATGAAGTCACCGCGCTCAAGGGCCACGCTCCCCTCCTCATAGCGGGCATCCGGCGAAACGCCGAGCAGCAGCCCTTTGGCATCCAGTTCCACAAAACGATTTTCCGATGCCACGTAATGAAGCGCCGGTTCGTGCCCGGCGGAGGCATAGGAAAAGGTCGAGCTTTTCGCGTCATAGCGTCCGTACATCATGGTGACGAACATCGAATCATTGACGCTTTTTTCGACGATGCGGTTAATAACCGAAAGAACGCCGGAAGGACCTTCAGATGAATGCTGGACACTGTCCATGCCGAACTTGACCATCGACATGCAAAGGGCTGCAGGGATGCCTTTGCCCATAACATCGGCGACAGCCACGCCCGCCTCATCCATATCGTTTCCGACAAAGTAGATATAATCCCCGCTCATTGTGCGCGATGGCACGGTTACATATCCCAGGTCCATGCCTTCGACGACCGGAATCTTCGTTTTCAGCAGCGTCTCCTGCACTTTCGATGCCACTTCCATCTCGAGTTGCATCTCTTCCTGGCGTTTGACGAGAGACTGATGCTCCTTTAATGCGAGACCGTAACGGATCATCATCTCGATAAGGAAATCGAAAGAATGCCAGACTTTCGAAGGAAGGCCGGGCAATACATCCTTGAGCGCGGATTTATGTATGCTGATGACCTCTTCGGGCGAGATATCCTTCTCGATCAGCTTCCGGCTGAATGCCTCGCCCATGTACAGATTCTGTTCTGATTGACTTTCCAGATATTGCCTCAAAATCTCTTTGTATTCTGTTTCCGTCTGCTGAGGCATCTTGATTCATCCCCCTGTCAGCGGAGCCATTTGACTGCTGTGATCTTCGTGCCCTTGCCCTTTTCGGTGTCCACGCGGAAGTCGTCCATCAGGCGCTTGACCCCGGGCATTCCGGCACCGAGTCCGCCGGATGTCGAATAACCGTCTTCCATCACTTTCCTGACATCGGGGATTCCCGGGCCCTCATCGGATGCGATGATGGCGATTCCGAACAGGTCATTATCATTCAGGCGTTCGATCTCAATCTTTCCGGCTCCTGCATATAAATAAATATTTCTTGCGAGTTCACTGATTGCCGTAGTGATGCGGGCCTGGTCAACGGTACCGAAGCCGACTTTCTTTGCTTCGTTCCGGCCCAGCTGCCGCGCAGCGACAATGTCCCATTCTGTATGGATATCAACTGAAGACCGGTACCCCATCGTTAAGCCTCCAATTCATGTTGCAATTTGTCCATTCCGTTTTCGAGATCGAGGGCCGTCATGACATTTTCCAGACGGATTCCCAGTTCGATGAGCGTAATGGCAACGGCGGGCTGAATACCGGTGATGACGACTTTGGCACCCATAAGGCCCGACATGCTGATGACATCCCCCAACACTTTTGCGATGAAGGAGTCGATGAAATCAATCGGCGTCAGATCAATGACCACGCCTCTGGCCGACGTGTCATGCAGCTTTTCCAGAAGGTCCTCCTGAAACTGGATCGCCGTTTGGTCGTCCAGCTCCCATTGGAGTGAAACGATCAGGATATCCTTCAGCTTTAGGATCGGGATACGCATGTTCAATTTTCATCCACCTCCACGATTTTTCGGTTCGTCAGCGCCAGGGCTTCCTGCATGCCCCTCTGCAGCGTGCTGGTTGTCGTAAAGTCTTCCAGGCTGATGCCGAGCGCCACGATTGTCTGTGCAATTTCCGGCCGGATCCCGACTAGCATACATCGCGCGCCGACGAGGCGGACCGCATCCGCAGCCTGGATGATGTGGTGCGCCACCATCGTGTCGACGACTGGAACGCCCGTGATGTCGAGCAGGACAACTTCGGCGCGGTGTCGGACAACGCCCTCCAGCAGGTTCTCCATGATCAGCTTTGCGCGTTCCGTATCAATCGTGCCGACAAGCGGCATGACGGAAATTTTATCGAATACCGGAATCAGGGAAGCCGACAGCTCCTGCAGGGCGATTTTCTGAAGGTTGACCGTGCGCTCCCAAGTGTGGGCGTACATTTCAACAACTTCCTGCCGGAGCGGCTTGATCCAGTTGTTCAGGATATCAAAGTATTCGGCCACATTGCCGTCGTCGAGAATTTCAGCTTTTCGCAGCAGTTCATAGAGCGTGTCCGAGAAATTCTCAATCGCCTTCATGACAAGCGTGATCGACCAGCCGAGGCGTACAATGCGTTCGGAGAAGTTGTGGAGCTTTTCCTCGTATAGGCCTGTCTCTTCGGTGAGGCTCGATACGACGAGGTCCGCAAAATCACGGCTGGTCCGCTCGATGACCTCTTCCGGCATGATGTGGAAGAATTTTTCACCATGCTCATCTTTCATGCGCTGTTTCCAATTGTCGATGATCTCTTCCAGGTGAGTCTCGACAAACTGAGGAACTTTTCTATACATGGCTTTGATAGCCTCCTTATACCGACTGTTCCTTACATTGTAACGAAAATTCGGCCGGAACACACTCATTTTGCGAGATATGGAGAACCATATAATTCTATACGGCACGGGCGGGCCGCACAGTCTCACCGGTGCCGTCCTTTGGCGGACCTCCCGGCGCTGTGTATCCACACGTTATTATCCCACACAAGCATCGACTCATTGCATTCCAAATGAAGGGATGAAAATTCCCGGTAAGGATCTGCCGGCAGCCGGGACTGCTGATGCAAGAAAAACCGCCCGGCATTTGCCGGGCGGCATTCTTGAGTATGTATGCTTAAAATTTCACCAATCCGAGGCTGATTTCAAGCGCCTCTTCCACCTGCCGCATCATTTCTTCATCCAGATGTGTAATCTTGTCGGAAAGGCGGGATTTGTCAATCGTCCGGACTTGCTCCAGCAAGACGACGGAGTTTTTGTCCAATCCGTACCGTACCGCATCGATTTCCACATGGGTGGGCAGTTTGGCTTTCTGTATCTGGGCCGTAATGGCTGCAACGATCACTGTGGGGCTGAACCGATTGCCGATATCGTTCTGAATAACCAGGACGGGTCGTTTCCCGCCCTGTTCAGAACCTTTCACCGGCGACAGATCTGCAAAGAAAATGTCCCCGCGTTTTATGGCCAAAATCTCATCCTCCGATTACGAGTTGCGCCACGCGTGCTCCGCTTCGTATTCCGCGTACAAACATTCGGAAGCGATCGAAAGATTGATCTGCGACATCTCCACGTAGCCTTGGACGATGGCTTCCCGTATAAGATTTGGTTGTTCCTTCCGTGTCTTCCGGGTGGTCGTCAGGTAGACGTACCCGTCCTGTTCCGCCCGGTCGTAGGCGACGGAGTCCCCGTCACACTGAAGCATCCGCTTGGGGATCTTCACCACGACTTCTTTAGTCTCTTTCTCTGCCACAGCAAACACCTCCGACGCAGCCATTCAACAAATATCTATCCCATCATACCATCGGATAGACTTGTTGAAAAGACACGTTCGGAAAGAATGCGACAAAATCCCCGCCGCAACTGACTGCATTTGTCGGATGTTGTCGGGCCGTGTTGGGTTTAGTATTCCCCGCGCCCCTGCAAATAAACTCTGGGAATCCGCTTTGATAACGTGACGACGACCTCATATGGAATCGTCCCGAGCCGCTCTGCCCACTCGTCCGGGCTGACCCGTTCATTGCCTTGTTTACCAAGAAGGACAACCGGCTCTCCCGGCGCCATCTCGTGCGGCAGCCTGACCATGCACTGGTCCATGCAGATACGGCCGACAATCCGGCAGCGCCGGCCGCCGATCAGCACATCCTGTCCGCTCTGCCCGCGGAGAAGTCCGTCCGCGTAGCCGATCGGAAGCGTCCCGACCCATTCATCCCCCTGAGCCCTGTAGGTTGCCCCGTAGCTGACGGTATCTCCACGGCCAAGCCGCTTCACATGGACAAGCTCGGTCGAAAGCATCAGCGCAGGCCGGAGCGGGAATGGCAGGCGCTCTCTGACAAAGTCGGAAGGGGCGATCCCGTACATGGAAATCCCCAGCCGCACCGCATCGAACTTACACTCGGGATGCATGAATGTGGCCGCGCTGTTTGATGCGTGCACGAGACGCGGCCGCTCCGGCAAGAGCTCCACCGCTTCCCGGAATCCGGAGGCTTGCATCCTCCATACCTCATTGTCGGGCTCATCGGCCGTCGCAAAATGAGTGAAGATGCCGTCGACAGAGATGTTTGCCGCCCTGGCAGCCCTGTACATCCGGAGCAGGTCTTCCGCACTCCTGACGCCGAGCCGGCCCATTCCTGTATCGACCTTCAGGTGAACCCGGAGCGGGCGCACGAAATCAGGCGCGGCGGCAGCAACTGCCTCCATCCAGGCCGGCGAGTCAGCAGTGATGATAATATCCTGTTCAGCCGCAATGCGCGCGAACGGAACAGGGGAGGCGCCCAAAAGCAGAATGTCCGCTTCCAGGCCTGCCTCCCTGAGTTCCACCGCTTCATCCGGAGTGGCGACCGCGAGCATCATTGCGCCCGCTTCCAGCGCCGCCTCCGCGACTCTGGCCGCGCCGTGCCCGTAGCCGTCCGCCTTGACCACCGCGATCACGCCAGTGTCCGGGCCGGTCAGACGTGCCGTGTTTCGCACGTTTTCCCGGATCGCCTCCAGATCGATGGCCGCCACTGTCGGCCGGCCCCATTCCATTTGTTCCATTTCCCCGTTCTCCCTTCGAATTGACGGATATCTCTTTATCTTTTTCATTATCCGCCCGGAGGGAGAAAGCCGTCAATACTTGCAGGTCACTTCTGTTCTGCTTCGATCATCGATGTCGCGACTTCCACCATCTCCTCGCGGCTCAGTGCATTCGAGGCGAGGAAGTAGGATACGCCGCCCTTTTCCCAGCTGACCGAGTTATCGGTGATTGCGCCGATTGTGAAGCCGAGGTGTGCCGGATCCCCTTCCGCGAATACCGGAACGAGCGCTTCTTTAGGAGACTTCGCCTGCTGCTGGACGATGACGAATTCCTTCTCGCCGCCGTATGTCAGGTAGACGCGCTTTTCTTCACCTTTGCCGACAACTTCTTCTTCCAGCAGGTCGACGCCTTCCCATTTCAAGAGCGGATAGGATGTGCGGAATTCCTCACCATCCAATTCGGCACCCGCTTCTTCATCTCCTTCTTCTGTCTTGCCTTCTTCATTGCCTTCTTCATCGGTCGCACTGTCTGATTCTTCCGTGGTGCCTTCCTGGTCTTCGCCTTCTGCCTCTTCTTCCGTCGCATCGGCGTCATCCGCGGATCCTTCGGCGCCTTCAGGTGCCTTCGAATGCTTTTCAACCGCATAGTCGCCGGCACTGCGCTCTGTGCCGAGAGAGATTTTTTCAAACGTGATCTTCATCTGCTCTTCCTTGTTTTCATTGAGCACCGACACCTTCACAGGGAGGAGCGATTTCTTGTCGATGTGGATACGCTGATAAGGCAGCATCTTCCGGTGGTTGTTCCGTGTGACCGTCTCAAAGACATATTCCTTGTCTTCTTCCTTCATCACCGCATCCTTGTCCGCGCGGATGTCTTCCGCAAGCGCACCGATCAGATAAGCCTGGCTGTTTTTCTCCGGCCAGTCACTCTGGAACTTGTACGTTTTGCCGATTGAAGGCGTAACGACAAATACCCCATCCTTGTTGCGGAGGATCATCTGGGACTCCTTGGAGCCCTGCTGGGCCACATTGACCCGGTAATAGTCCGGCTTTGTGTGCCACACTTCCACGTCATACAGCCTCGGCTCATCGCCGGTTTTGATCTCCATGACGGCGGTGAGTTCATAACCTTTTGCATCCGTCCATTTGCCGCTCAGCTTTTTCATGACGTCTTCCTTCGACTGTGACCCGCATGCCGCCAGCAGCATGACGAGCACGATGAGCATTCCTGCGAATATCCGGCTCCGCAATTCCTTCACCCTTTCTCATTTCGCTCCTGTGGAACATCCTATGAGAGAGGGGCCGGGTTTATTCGGACAGGGCTGCCGGGAATCCGGTCAGGATCACTTGGGCGGCTGCATATTCACGCGAATGCGTGATCGAGACAAAACCAGGCGCCGGATTGCCCCTGAAATACAGCATTGGCCTGCCGCCTTCGCCGGAAAGCACACTGATGTCGGAAAACGCGCACGACGCGCCAATTCCGGTGCCGAGCGCTTTTGCAAATGCTTCCTTGGCGGCAAACCGCCCGGCAAGATATTCGGTCCGGCGGGTGCCGCCGAGCTGATCATATCGCTCCAATTCTTCCTTGCTCAGGATCCTCTCCCGGAAGCGGTCGCTGCGGCCGTCCGCCTGCCTGATCCTGTCCATTTCCACTATATCAAGCCCAATTCCCGTGATCATCCGTTCTCCCCGCTTTCTGGACCGCGCCAAACGCGGTATACTGTTCTTATGTAAATTGAGGTGAAACCATGTTTATCAGAAGAGAAAGCTTCTCCGAGTACATCCGGCTTTATCCGGTCGTCTCGGCGCTGATCGCGATCAACGTGATCATCTACATCCTGACCATCCTGCCCGGCATCGGCGACCTGATCATGTTCCATGGAATGGGCATCAACCGGCTGATCGCTGACGGCGACTGGTGGCGCTTTATCACACCGATGTTCCTGCACGCCGGACTCATGCATGTCCTGTTCAATATGTTCGCCCTGTTCCTGTTCGGCCCGGAGCTTGAGCGGATTGCAGGCAAGATCCGGTTCCTGAACCTGTTTTTCCTGGCCGGCCTATTCGGCAATGTCGCATCCTATTTTCTGCATGACGGCTCTTACGCCTATGTCGGCGCAAGTGGTGCCATCTACGGAATCTTCGGCGCGTTCGGCGCATTTGTGTACCATACGAAGGGCGCATTCCCGCAAATCCGCCAGATCATCCTGCCGATCATCGTCATCAGCGTGATCATGACGTTCCTGACACCGAACATCAACATCACCGCCCACCTGACCGGCCTGGCAGTCGGCTTCCTCGTCGGCTTCAGCTACTTCCAACCGAAGAATATCACAAGCTGGCGCAAGAAGCGCCGCTAAAGTACCCCAAGCCCTGCTCCCGCAGGGCTTTTTTGATGTGGTTCTGCTAAGGTACCTTCCCGCCTGCGAAAAATTCAACCTACCCTAAAACCTACTAATCAGGTAGAGTTATAAGGGTATTAGAATTCAGTGTGCACTGACACCTGCCTGCCACCAAACATTCAGGCATTTGAAATCACCATATTGGAGGGGTTCTTCATGAGCTATCAACTTGGCATATTAGATCAAAGCCCGGTTTTTCCGGGGGCGTCCGCAGAGCACGCCCTGCAGCAGACAGTGCAACTGGCCCAACAGGCGGAAAAATGGGGGTATAGCCGGTTCTGGGTGTCCGAGCATCATCACTCCCAGGACGTAGCCGGTTCATCACCTGAGGTGCTGGTCTCCCATCTGCTGGCCAAAACAGAGTCCATCCGCATCGGGTCCGGAGGCGTCATGCTCCAGCACTACAGTCCTTTTAAAGTCGCTGAAAACTTCCATCTGATGTCCGCGCTTGCTCCTGGAAGGGTCGACCTCGGTATAGGAAAGGCACCCGGCGGCCTTCCCCTCTCCACGAAGGCCCTGCAATTTGGGACGGTCAACGACGGGACAGACTTTGCCGAATGGCTGGCCCATCTGATGCAACTGATCCGGGATGAAGTACCGGAAGCTCATCCGCTGGCCGGCATCCAGGCCACCCCTCTCCCGTCCAAACGGCCTGATGTCCATCTTCTTGGTGCAAGCCCGGATAGCGCCCGGCTCGCGGCAAGACTGGGAATCGGATTTGTATTCGCTTTGTTCATCAACAACAATCGCACCGTGCTGGAAAAATCAGCCGCCGCGTACCGGGAACTTCATCCCGGCGGAACATTCATCGCTGCCGCCCATGTGCTGGCAGCGCCGACGCAGGCAGAAGCTGAAAATCTGGCAGGTGATTACAAAATCATCAAAGTGCATCTGCAGAACGGCCGTTCATTCACGCTGACATCCACCGAAGCGGCTCATTCGTTCGGCAGACAGGCAGGTGTTCCCTATGAAGTCGAAGAGCTGAAGGCAGACATCATCGCAGGGACACCCGACTATGTGCATCAGCAACTGGCGCAGCTCCATGAGGCTTACCGGATAGATGAATTCATCCTGCACACAGCGCTGCCGAAAGTAGCTGAACGCGCCCGCTCCTTCCGGCTGCTGGGTCCGCATCTTATTCCGGCAAGTGACAGCTCTACAGAAAAGTCTGAAATTTATCGTTGACAATGCCGAAAGCTTTGCTATACTGTTCATCAAGCTGAAAAATTCATAATTTTTTTCTTATCAAGAGAGGTGGAGGGACTTGGCCCTGCGAAGCCTCAGCAACCAGCAAACTCCGGTTTGTATGGTGCTAACTCCGGAAGGACAGATCTGTCCTGAAGATGAGAAAACAGTCAGGCAGGCGTAATTGTATTCTGCCCAGGCTCTTCTCTCATTCTTGAATGGGAAAAGGGCCTTTTCCTATTCTTCATCCTTTCCGGAACCTTTCAGCGGAATCCGTCAATCCAACCCCATCCGCCAAATGACCTCATTAAAGAAAGGATGAATATCCATGACCGAAATTGTCATCATCTCCGGCAGTCCGAGTGCCGCTTCCCGCTCGGACCGAGTACTCGGCTACATCGGAGGGCTGCTTGAAGACAAGGGGTTCATCGTCACCCACCTGAGCGTGCGGGACATTCCCGCCGAAGCCCTCTTTACAGCAGACTTCAGCCACCCGTCCGTCACGGGCGCCGCAGCGAGCATCCGGGAAGCGCAGGGGGTCGTCGTCGGCTCCCCTGTCTACAAAGCCGCTTATTCAGGAGTCCTTAAGGCGTTTATCGACCTTCTGCCTCAAGATGTGCTGGAATCCACCCCCGTCCTTCCGCTCATGACCGGCGGCAGCCCCGGGCATCTGCTGGCACTCGACTATGCCCTCAAGCCGCTCCTTTCCACGCTGAAGGGGCATGCCCTAAAAGGGATTTACCTGACGGATGATGTGATCGACAAGAATCTCGACATCCCTGTGCTTGACGGAGACTGCCTCAGCCGCCTTGAGAAACAGACGGCCTATTTTGCGGAACTGATCCGAAGGCAGCACAGCCGAACCCATGCCTGAGCCAGAATGAAAGGATGATGACCATGACCAAAAAACGTATTTACCTGAATGCGTTCGAGATGAACACAGCGGGTCACCAGTCTCCCGGCCTCTGGGCGCATCCCGATGACCAGTCCCACCGGTACAAGGACTGCGACTACTGGATCGAGCTTGCACGCATCCTCGAGGAGACCCGCTATGATGCTGTGTTCCTTGCAGATGTACTTGGTACGTACGATGTCTATGGCGGTTCCCGCGAAGCAGCGGTGCGACAAGGTGCACAGTCGCCGGTCAACGACCCGAGCCTCGTCGTCCCCCTCATGGCGGCTGTCACGAATCATCTCGGCTTTGGTGTCACTGCCTCCGTCAGCCACGAGCATCCGTACACGTTCGCCCGCCGAATCTCGACACTCGATCACCTGACAAAGGGACGTGTCGGCTGGAACATCGTCACATCCTACCTGAAGAGCGCCGCCCTCAACATGGGTCTGGACGAACAGGTTTCCCACGACGAGCGCTACGACATCGCGGAAGAATACTTGGAAGTGTGCTACAAACTGTGGGAAAGCAGCTGGGAAGATGATGCCGTGAAAGTCGACAAGGAAAACCGTGTGTATTCGGATCCTTCCAAAGTCCACGATATCGGCCATCACGGCAAATACTTCAAGGTGCCGGGCGCCCATCTGTCGGAACCGTCCCCTCAGCGTACACCGGTGCTGTTCCAGGCTGGCGCGTCGCCAAAGGGCCGTTCATTCGCAGGAAGGCACACTGAACTCGCCTTTATCGGAGCACCAACGAAAAACGCGGCCAAACAGACCGTCACGAGGCTCCGGGAAGCGGCAGCTGAAGCCGGACGTGATCCGGAAGAGATCAAGATCCTGACACTGGTCACACCGGTCATCGGGCGGACCGAGCAAGAAGCCCGTGAGAAGTACGATGAGTACCAGTCCTACATCTCCGATGAAGGCGCACTTGCCCTGTTCGGCGGCTGGACGGGCGTCGACCTGTCAGGCGCCGACCTTGATGCCGGCGTCGAATACGTCGAAAATGACGCGATCCGCTCCACGCTCGAGACATTCACGAAAATCGATCCGGAACGCAACTGGACAATCCGTGAGATCATCAAATCGATTGGCGTCGGCGGCATGGGCACCGCAATCGTCGGCACGCCGGAGCAGGTTGCGGACGTGCTCGAGGCGTGGGCCGACGAGACCGGCGTCGACGGATTCAACATCGCCTATGCCCTTGCGCATAGGACCTTCAAGGAATTCGGCGAATGGGTCATCCCGATCCTCCAGGCACGCGGCCGTGTACCTAAAGATTACGGGGGCACCTCCTTGCGCGACAACCTGTTCGGCAATGGCAACCGCCTCCCCGCCCGTCATCCAGGAAAGCAGTTCAGCCGGAAACCGGAAACCGTCTGAACAGGAAAAATCCCGTGCCGCTTTGCGGTCCGGGATTTTTCTGTCACTCAGCGGCACGGATCAGTTTCCTCATCTGCCTGATTGTCTCCAGATGAAGGGCTTCATGGTAAAACGAGAACAGCAGTGTTTCGCCGGTCATGCGGAATGTGAGGCCCATGCGGTTCGTGAACGGTTCCGGAAGCGGCTCGTCCAGGCGGCCTGCCCGCAGCTTTTGAAGACGCTCCGTCTGGGTGTCCAGTTCCTCCCTGATCTCGATCAGAGACGGGGGCTCACTCTTCCAATCAGACGGCTTCGTGCCCGCAGCAAAGTACTCCGGGTATTTCGCAGCCAGCTCCATCTCTTCGCCTGCCACTTCCAGGGCGAGCCGCTCCTGGATAAACAGGATATGCCCAAAATTCCAGTGGATATTGTTGCTGAACCCGTCTGGAATAATGCCCGCAATTTCCTCGGGTGTTTCGTCCAAGCATTTCAGCGTCATCTCACGGACCGTCTGCATATGGCGAAATATAAGCTCTTCCAACCCGACCCCTCCTGTCAGAAAAGGGCCTCCCGGCTCGGGGAGGCCCGTCTGTATGAACTTATTCGCCTTCGGCGGCAGGAGTTCCTTCAACGGAAGCCGGTGTCTGCGCCCGATTTCTCGGGTCGTACCAATCCATCAGCAGGTCCGCATCCGCCTCATCGATATGGCGGATGGGTGCTTTGCTGGGCATGACGCCAGACTTGAATGCTGCCGTGACAGTCGCGACATTCCTCCGCCTCTGGAAGATGGTCTGATGCTCCTGCATCGATTGGACCCGCTTCCTGAACACATAGACCGTGTGCAGCGTAAAATCACGCCACCGGACGGTCAGCTGGCGATCCCTTACAGCCCAGCCCGCAGAGCGGTGCTGCCAGAGTCCGAGCAGGATAATCAGCGGGATGATGAGCAGCGCAAGCAGGCCATACGGGAACAGGAAGTACCCTGAAGCGGCCGTCAGCGGAATTACCCAAATAAAGTCGAGCCTGTAATAGAACGGACGGGATTTCACAGGAATCCTCTTTAGTTCTCCAGATGTTTCAATATCGGGGAAAAGCTCCGAAAGAAGCCCGTTGACTTCCCGCTTCTTCACGAGCGGGAACAGCCCGATTGCCGCGCCTCCCTCTTTCGCGCTCCCTCCGGCGCTATGCACCTTGACCGATACATAGCCGAGAAGTTTCTGGAACGGGTTCTCGCTCACCCGCACCGCCTGGATGCGCTTCAGCGGTACGGTGACCCGTTTTTTCTCCAGGAGCCCTCTTGAGATGAACAGGTCATCCCCGTCAAACGAGACAGTGAATCCGTAAAATCCGAGGTACGTCCAGGCGACAGACAGGACCCAGCCGACGAGCATCACCGCAAGGACCGCCACGGCGACCATGAACACGCCAAACCGGATAAACGCGACCACTTCGTCATAGATCACGTCAAACGGCAGGATGTCGGCGAACTGCGACAGGAAAATCGCGATCCCGGAGAAGATGATGCCGATCCTTCCCGAGAACGTCGCCAGAAGGAAAATTTCCTTGCGTCCCATCCGGAAAAGGACTTTCGCTTCTTCCTCCGGTTCTTCTGCCGGAAGGACGGCGACCGCTTCTGTCCCATCCTCCTGCACTTCCTGCAAGCCTGCACGGCGGCGTTTCGCCTCGGAGATGACCGAGCTCACACGATCCGCCTCCGCACGGGTCACCGCCGTCAGGTCCGCCTCCGCCCCTTCCAGGACGGACGAGTTGCCCGCAGTCTCGATCTTCACCTTGACGAGCCCGAACGGCCGGTGGAAGATCCCTTCCGTGTAATCGACACTCTGAATCCGTTCAAACGGGATATAGCGCTTTTTCTTTACAAACAGCCCGTGCTCGATCCGGAGTTCCCCGTCTTCGAACCAGTAGACGAACCGTTTCCATTTGACGAAGCCGGCAACCGCAGTAAACACGACAAATGCACCAAAAATCAGGATGGTCAGATTATCCAGCCAGAAATTCCCCGACCGTTCCCGTCCAATGCCGTTCGCCACAACGATGACGAGGAGCGGAATGATCGCTTCCTTCAGCGTCTTCAGAAGCTCGATGACAGCAGTGACCCAGTGCAGCCTGTTCTTCTCAGACATCATCTTCCGCCACCCTCGCGAGCACGGAGATCCGGCTCCTCAGCTCGTCGGCCTCTTCCATCTGGAGCGCCGGGATTTCGTGATTGGTCGCGGCCGTCGATACGGTAATGCCGGAGAGGGCATATTTCCTGAGGATCGGGCCCTGGCTCGTGTCGACATGCTGTACCCGGACCATCGGCACGAGCGTCCTCTTTACGATGAACAGCCCATGCTGCAGCTCGATTTCCGTTTCCCTCACTTCGTACCTCCAACGCTGCCATCGGATCTTCGGAAACAGGAAAATCAGCAGATACGCCGCAATCACGGAAACCGCCCCCGACACGATATAAATCCAGATCGGGCCTTCAAATATGTATGCCAGTACACTAGCCGCAATCGCCGGGACAAGGACAATCAGCGTATAGAAGATCCCATGGATCCTCCAGACGGTGAGCCCCTTCTCGGATATGCGGTTCGCCGGTTCTCTTCTCATCCGGTTCACCCCTTCTATGACTTCTTTCTATTGTATACGGAAAGGCTTGGGAAACGTTTCATAAATTTAATCATAAAGGGTTGAGACTTTGCAAGGCGGCACTTTGCCAGTTTCAGAGACCCTTTCGCAAACTCATTCATCACTTTCGCCAGAACGCAAAAAAACCCGGAAAGCCTGAACGGCTTTCCGGGTTCTTTAATGTTCTTATCGGTTGCGCGGGCGTCCGCCTGGGCGGCGTCCGTCACGGCGACGGCTGCTGTCGCGGTTGTAGCCGCCACTTCTGCCGGAGCCACTGCGGCCCTTGTAACCGCCGCCGCGGTTTCCACCACGGAACGGAAGCGGTTTTTCTTCGGTGATTTTGACTGGTGTGCCGTCCGGCTCGCGAGTAAGCGATTTGATCGCTGCTGCGATGAGGTCAATGGCATCGTTATCCTGCAGCATTTCTTCTGCGAGGATGCGATAGTCGTTGAGCTCGTTTTTCTCGACGAGTTCCTTCAGCTGGCTGACGGCAAGCTTTTGCTGGCCGGCCAGCGCTTCGTCCTCGGATGGCGGACGAAGTGGCGTCATGCGCTTTTTCGTTGTTTCCTCAACCGTGCGGAGGTAACCCATCTCACGCGGTGTGACGAATGTGACTGCAACCCCGCTCTTGCCTGCACGGCCGGTACGGCCGATGCGGTGGACATAGCTTTCAGGGTCCTGTGGAATGTCGAAGTTGTAGACGTGTGTGACGCCCGAGATATCAAGGCCACGTGCAGCAACGTCAGTCGCAACGAGGATATCGATCTTGCCTTCTTTGAACTGGCGTAGGACCGACAGGCGCTTTGCCTGTGTCAGGTCGCCGTGGATGCCTTCTGCGAGGTATCCGCGGAGGTTGAGTGCTTGTGCCACTTCATCGACGCGGCGCTTTGTGCGGCCGAAGATGATTGCGAGTTCAGGCGTGTGAACGTTCAGCAGGCGTGTGAGGGCATCGAACTTTTCGCGTTCCTGCGCTTTCACGAAGAACTGCTCGATGTTCTCGACCGTCATCTCCTTCGCCTTGACGCGAACTTCTGCAGGCGAGTGCATGTAGCTGTCCGCGATTTTGCGGATCGGGCCAGGCATCGTTGCGGAGAAGAGAAGCGTCTGGCGCTCGGACGGGACGTTCTCGAGGATCGCATTGATGTCCTCGATAAAGCCCATGTTCAGCATTTCATCAGCTTCGTCAAGGACGAGCGTTTCGACGCCGTGAAGCTTCATCGTTCCGCGCTTGATGTGGTCGAGGATCCGGCCTGGCGTACCGACGACGATCTGCGGACGGTTGCGCAGCGCGCGGATCTGGCGGCCGATTTCCTGTCCGCCGTAGACGGAGAGGATGCGTGCGCGCTTGCCGTAGCCGATTCGGTAGATCTCTTCAGAGACCTGAATCGCAAGTTCACGCGTCGGTGCGATGATCAGAGCCTGGATGTCCGGGTTCTGTGTATCGATCTTCTCGATGATCGGAACGCCGAATGCGGTCGTCTTGCCCGTACCTGTCTGTGCCTGGCCGATAACGTCCTTGCCGCCGAGAGCGAGCGGAATCGTTTCTTCCTGGATTGCTGTCGCCTCTTCAAACCCCATGCGTTCGAGTGAAAGCTGTGTAGTGTCGCTGATGTTCAGTTCAGAAAACTTTGTCAAATGTGTCAATCTCCTTATCCTTCATGTGATCATTGGATCCATTTTCAAATGAAGTCCGGCATGCCGTGCCGTTTCGGAGTTTTTCAGTGTTGTCCGCCGTTCCGTCCTGGCGGGCAGTGCGCTCGAAAAGTTCCGGTTGCTGCCGGGCGGTCCGACCGGAGAGGAACACGCCCTTCAACCGAACCGTTTCAAAAAAAACAACTCTTCCTCAATATGCGAAGAGTTCCCGTTCAAATGTATCCAATAGTTAGCAGTATAACACGGCACGGCTCTTCTTGCAATGAAACCGGCGCGGGCAAGTGCCCGCGGGTTCATTTATAGATTGTCCGCAAGCTCACCGATGATACGCTCCAATGCCATCCCTCGCGAGCCTTTCAGCAAAATCAGCGGAGCATGTTCCAGCCGCTCATGCAATTTGGCAGTGATCGGATACAGGTCTTCTCCGCTCCAGACAAGCCGGTCCGCCGGGAACTTCCCTTCCAGCTTCCGGTACAGGTGCTCCATCCTCGGCCCGAAAAGACATACCCCGTCAAAGTCTGCAGGATCCAGCTCTCCCTCAAGCCCTTCATGCGCCGGCACTTCCAAAACACCGAGCTCGAGCATATCGCCAAGGACTGCCCACTTTTCGTCACGGAGCTTCGAGTCCCGCACAAATCCAAGTGCAGCACGCACGGAAGTAGGCGCCGCATTATAGGCATCGTTGATGAAAAGCGATCCATGCGGCCCTTCCACTGTCTGCATGCGCATGCCGGTCAGCTCGACCTGCTTCAGCGCCTCTCTGATCTGGTCTTCTGAAAGGCCCGCTTCCTTCCCTATCAGAATGGCTGCGAGAGCGTTTTTCGCCTGGTGGGCGCCAAGGACGGAAATCATAAACTCTCCCTCAATGATCCCCTCTGTACGGAAGATGCTGCCCGCTTCCGACGGTTCGACCGACAATAGACGGAGGCCACACGCTTCCCCTTTCCCGAACGGCACGGCCGTGTTTTCCGGGAGCTTTTCGGCATGTGGAACGAGCAGCGGCTCGTCGCCGTCGTAGAACAATCTCCCGCCTGTCAGAAGGCCGTCAGTGATTTCCGACTTCGCCTCAGCGATGCCTTCACGAGAACCGAGGTCCTGCATATGCGCCTCGCCGATGTTTGTGATGACCGCATACTTAGGCCGTGCAAGCTCAGAAAGGAACGAAATCTCGCCAAAGCCGCTCATGCCCATCTCAAGCACCGCGTATTCGGTATCCTCGGGAAGAGACAGGATTGTCAGAGGGAGGCCAAGCTGATTGTTGTAGTTCCCTTCTGTCTTGCGGACACGGAAATACGGCGACAGCGTGCCGGCGACCAGGTCCTTCGTGGATGTCTTGCCATTGGAGCCGGTGATGCCGATAAAGACGGCTTCCAGTTCATCGCGGTAGCGGCGCGCCATCTGCTGAAGCGCCTGTTCGGGATCTTCGACGAACAGCACCGGAAGGTCTTCCGGTGCACCGTCCACGCCTTTTTGCCAGAGAGTGGCCGCAGCCCCCTTTTCGAATGCCTGCCGTACAAACCGGTGGCCATCTGCCTGTTCTCCTTTAAAAGGGATGAACAGGTCGCCTTTGTTCAAAGTACGGGTATCGATCGAAACGCCCGTCACGGCCGCATCGCCGTTTTCAACGGCCGGCAGTCCGAGCCAGTGCGCAATCTCATTCAATGTTCGTTTCATAAAAGGCTTCCCTCAATCTCTGTTCATATTCAGCAACTGTTTTTCCTGATAGCGTTCAAGCGCCAGACGGATCAGTTCCTCAAGCAGTTCCGGATAGGTCATGCCGGAATTCTGCCAGAGGAGGGGAAACATGCTGGTCGGTGTAAAACCTGGCATCGTGTTGACTTCATTGATGAGGACGCCGCCCTCTTTCGTAAGGAAAAAGTCCGCGCGCACGAGCCCTGAACAGTCAAGTACTTTAAACGCGGCCTTTGCTGCCCGCTCCATCTCTTCAGCCGCCTCTTCCGGAACATCTGCCGGGATGGTCAGCACGGTGTTGCCGTCCATGTATTTTGAATCATAATCATAAAAATCGGAGGCGGAGCTGATTTCACCCACAACCGAGCATTTCGGTTCATCGTTGCCGAGCAGGCCCATTTCGATCTCGCGTGCGTCGACACCCTGCTCGATGATGACTTTGCGGTCATAGCGCAGCGCTTCCTCAATTGCTCCGATGAGGCTTTCACGGTCAGATGCTTTCGAGATGCCGACACTTGAGCCAAGGTTTGCCGGCTTGACGAATACCGGCCAGCCAAGCATTTCTTCTGACTCCCTGAGTATACCGTCCCGGTTTTTGTTCCATTCGCTGCGGATAAAGTGGACATACGGCACCTGGTTCAGCCCGGCCTGGGCGAACAGCTGCTTCATGACGACTTTATCCATGCCGGCCGAAGAGGCAAGCACCCCGTTACCGACATACGGAAGATCAAGGACTTCCAGGAGGCCCTGCACGGTGCCGTCTTCACCGTTCGGTCCGTGAAGGAGCGGGATGACGACAGGCGGTGCATCGGGCGTCTGCCCTGCAAGAGCGGCAATGCCATCCGTCAGACGGTCCGGCGCGTTTGTGCCGTTTTCCCCGATCATCAGGTCGGTGACATTTTCGGCCGGTGCTTCAAGGAGCGGACCCGGACGCCATTCACCGTCCGGCGTGATGAATACCGGCGTGATGTCATAACGCCCAAAATCAAGTGCATGGGTGACGGCGCGGGCTGTCGAAAGCGATACTTCATGCTCCGCGGATTTGCCCCCGTATAGAAGAAAGATACGATTTTTCATGGTTAACCTCCATGTCTTGGATACTATCAGTGTAGCATGATGAGGCCATCCCGTTACAGCAGGCCAAGGAAAAAAACTCCTGCAATCGGACGATGAAACATTTTCCAGCTTGCTGCGTCCTTTAGTGACGGAAGTCAGACAGGCAATCGGCATCCGCTTGCGGTATAATGGAGCGTATTGCCGTAACCTTTCTGTGAATCTTTGAAACGACCGGGTGATCATCATGAAACTGAATAATCGGCCGTCAGACCGCTTCGACTGGACGCTGGCTTTTATCCTGCTGCTTTTTCTTATCGTGAGCACAGTTGCCATCGCATCGGCGCAGACGACCGGCCAATATAATATTAATTTTGTCCCATCCCAGATCCAATGGTATGTCGTCGGGGCCGCCATCATCGCCGTGATGATGTATTTTGATCCCGAGCAGTACAAAAAGGCGGCCTGGATCATCTACGGAGGCGGGGTATTCCTCCTGTTCATGCTCTTTATCCTGCCCGAAGGGATGGAACTTGTCGCACGGCGGAATAACGCGAAAAGCTGGTTCCACCTGCCGGGACTCGGCAGCATCCAGCCCGCGGAATTCATGAAGACCTTCTATATCATCGGGGCTGCACGTCTCATCACGGTGCACAACGAAAACAACCTGAACCGCACACCGCAGACTGACCTGTTACTGCTCGCCAAGATCATGGGCCTCCTGATCGTTCCGCTGTTCTTCATCATGAAACAGCCGGACCTCGGGACCGCCCTCGTCTTTATCGCGATTACCGCAGCGCTGATCCTCGTTTCCGGCATCACCTGGAAAATCATCGTCCCCCTGTATGCGGGAACCGCTGCATTCGGCGCGATCCTGATCTGGATGGCCGTCTACATGCAGGATTTTCTCGTGAAGACGTTCGGATTCAGCGCGTACCAGTTTGCCAGGATCTACTCCTGGCTGGATCCGTACGCCTATCCGTCCGATGAAGGCCGCCACCTGATCACATCACTGAATGCGATCGGTTCCGGCATGATCGGAGGAAAGGGCTTCCAGGGCCGTGAAGTGTACGTCCCGGAAGCCCATACGGATTTTATCTTCGCAATCATCGGCGAGGACTGGGGATTCATCGGTGCAAGCCTCGTCATCAGTCTGTACTTTGTCCTGATCTACCACCTGACCCGGACGACGCTCCAGCTGAAGGACCCGTTTTCTACGTATGTGTGTACGGGCATCATTGCCATGATCACGTTCCACGTGTTCCAAAACGTCGGCATGACGATCCAGCTTCTGCCTATCACAGGAATTCCGCTTCCGCTCATCAGTTATGGCGGGAGTTCCATCATGGGCAACATGCTCGCCCTGGGACTCGTCTTCAGCATGAAGTTCCACCACAGGACTTATATGTTCTCGGCTGATCCGGAAGAATAAGGTACAAAAAGCTCCCGCCTCTCATCACTGAGGCGGGAGCTTTTATGAAGCTTAGGTCGTGGGTGCCTGGGAGCCAGAGGGCGGCGCAAGAGCTTTCAGCAAATCGAGGCGCGACTTGGTCAGCGTCACGGGAATGCCTAATGCTGTTATCCGCTCTGCGATCGTCTTGACGTCCTGTTTCTGGGCCATCCGTTCCACCTCTTCCTTCCTTCAATATGACGCGGCAACCGGGGGAAAGTTGCTTTAAAAATGGATGATGCCGAACGTTCTATATACACATCCTTACTATACCACCGGCCCACTGTCTCAAATCTTTCAATCCTGTTACAATTGTTGCCTTTAAGTAAATAATTTATTCTGAATAAACGGAGGTTAAATTGTTTGTTCGCATACCCCTTGTTGGTATAATAAAAACAGCAAAGGAGGCGGTGCCCATTGACGACCGAGCCAATGGAAATTCCAGTTCAGGACGAGTCCTGCCGGAAAAGCCACCAGACGCCGGAGGTAAAGAAAAACCTCGCCACCCGGCTTAACCGGATCGAAGGCCAGGTGCGCGGCATCCGCGGGATGATCGAGCGGGATGTGTACTGCGACGATGTAATCACCCAGCTCGCGGCGACCCAGGCTGCGCTCAACAGCGTCGCACGGATCCTCCTTGACGGACACCTGAAAGGGTGTGTCCGCGACCGGCTGCTTGAAGGCGACGACGAAGTGCTTGATGAACTGACCGTCACCATCCAAAAACTGATGAGAAAATAAGGAGGAGATCCATGATGGCAACCAATCTTGTACTGCAGGTGGAAGGCATGAGCTGCAACCACTGTGTGAACTCTGTTGAAAATGCGGTCCGCGGACTAAACGGCGCGGATGCCGTGAAGGTCAACCTTGAAGCGGGCACCGTGGAAGTCGCCTATAATGAAGACATTGTAAACGACCAGCAGATCAAGGACGCAATCGAAGAACAGGGCTACGACGTAAAGTAACAAACGGTTTATGGACTGGATGAAATGGAAAGCCGCTCTCCGATTAGAGGGTGGCTTTTTTGAGGTATGCAGAGGCGTCGCTTATGCAATCCACTCTCTCCCTCTGATTCATCACTTTCAGCACTCCATTCGTCATTTTCAGCATCCCTTTCGTCACTTTCAAAATTCCAATTATCACATTCGCCAATCTATGCGCCGATGCCGCCTTTATTTGTCACTCCCCCACTCTGCGGAGTAGAATGGACGCATCACATGTTTTTCCTGAAAGCGGGTCATCTTGATGAAAAAATCAATTCTCCTACTCATGTCCGTCCAGTTTTTCGTCTATCTGGGATTCGGAATCATCATCCCGGTGCTGCCCGAGGTTGTCGTGGCGCAGGGTTTTGATGAGATGCATGTCGGCGGTCTCCTGACCGTCTATGCGCTGGCATCTTTTTTTACCGCTCCGCTTTGGGGGGCATATTCCGACCGGACCGGCCGCAAGAAGCTGATTGCAATCGGGCTCGCCGGCTTCAGCCTGAGCTTTTTCCTGTTTGCGGCGTTTACCGATTCCCTTGCGCTGATGTACCTGTCCAGAGTGATCGGCGGACTGTTCTCTGGTGCGCTTTACACTGCAGTCACCGGCTTTGTCGCTGACCTGACAGATGAGGAGAACCGCAACAAGTACATGGGACTCCTCGGCATGTCGATCGGCCTCGGCTTTATCTTTGGTCCGGCAATCGGCGGAATCCTTGGTGACATCCGCCTGTCGCTTCCATTTACCGCTTCGGGCATCCTTGTCCTGATCCTGCTCGTTTACGCCATGGCTGTCCTGAAGGAGCCGGAACGAAAGGGCGAAGCGAAAAAGCGCGCGATTGTTCCAGAAGGGGCAAGCCGGCTTTGGGGCTACCGCGTACGCTACCTGTTCCTGATGTCGTTCATGGTGACCTTCCTCCTCGCCGGCATCGAAGCGACGTTCCAGCTTTTCCAGATTCACAAGATCGAAATCACACCGAAACAGATCGGTTACTTGTTCCTCTTTAGCGGTCTGGTCGATGCGGCTATCCAGGGAGGCGTCGTCCGCCGGGTCAAGGACGGCATGGAAACAAAGGTCATCATGATTGCCCAGATCATTACCGCTGCAGGGCTTGTCCTTCTGGTATTCACAGGCAGCCTGTTCTGGGCGGGGCTCTCCCTCTGTGTGTTCACGGCCGGGAATGCACTTGCGCGCACGGTCCTTGTGTCACTCACCACGAAGGAATCTGGCGGCCGATACGGTACCGCCGCCGGCATGAGCTACTCCATGGATAACGTGGGACGCATCGCGGGACCGCTCCTTTTCACTTGGCTGTTCACTCAGATGCCGGACGGCGTCTACTGGATTTCTGCCGCACTTGCCGTACTCTCAGTGGCGCTGATCGTCCTTTACAGGAAATCAGGGAAATCATTGCGGGAATCTGCCGCCTGATATTTGAAAGCCGCTCCGGATTTTTCCGGAGCGGCTTTTTCTGATTGTGGCTGCGTTGCGCCGGACTATCGGACTCTCGCTATAATTGCTTGGACTCCCATTAGTTCCACTTGGACACTCGTTGCCGCTGCCTGGCCTTTCGGCAACCTGGCCTGGTCTTTCGTTGCCGGACAGCTCTCACTCCACAATCCGGTACCGGTTCGGGCCTTCCTGCTTGGCCTCGTACATGGCCCGGTCTGCGAGCTTCAGCAGAACATCGGTGGTGGTGCGGCCCGGAGCGGCAAAGGCGATGCCGATGCTGGTGCTGACAGGAATCACATGCCCGCCGGCGACGATCGGCTCCTTGAGGGCAGCGATGATGCGGCCGGCAAGCATTTCGGCTTGCGCGTGGGTCGAGCAGTCCGCAATGAGGATGACAAACTCGTCACCGCCGAAGCGGGCCGCCAGGACATGGTCTGCCGCATCTTCAATGCGGTGGCTAAATGCACGGATCACATCATCCCCGACGCTGTGGCCCCAAGTGTCGTTGACCTTCTTGAAGCGGTCAAGGTCCATCAGGGCGACGGCGAATGGACGGCCCGTCCGGTGATACTCGTTCACCCGATCCTCCAACCGGTTCAGGAACAGTCGCCGGTTCGGCAGGCCGGTCAGCTGGTCATGATAAGCATAATGCTCGAGGCGCTCTTCCTCCGCTTTCTGCCTGCTGATGTCCCGGACGACGATGACCATATGCAGGAATTCACCGTCCGGTCCGCGGACGGGGGACGCATTGAGTTCGGACCAGATCCAATCCCCGTTCTTATGGAGAACCCGGAGACGAATGCGGAAGATATGACGGCCTTCAAGAATTTCTTTATATCCCCTGACCAAATCCGGGAAGTCATCCGGATGGATCAGATCCTCCGTAGCTTTTCCGACGACATCGTCCACTTCGTAACCGTATTGGGGCTTTGCGGACGGCGAGGCGTACAACAGCCGCCAACTGCCGTCGATTGTGACGATGACGTCTCTCACGTTATCGGCAATAATCTTAAACTGGTTCTGGCTTTCCAGATAAAGATCAGCCAATTTGTCGAGTTCACGCATATCCTTCAAGTTTGCATAATAGCCGATCGGCTTTCCATCACGGTCAATCGGTGTGAACTTCAGCAGGCAGCCCACTAGCCCGCCATTTTCGGTCATGACATTGACCCGCACATCCTGAAGCCGGCCATCTGCCGCCAGACTAAAAGCCGCTTCTGCCATGCAGCGATCCTGCTCCGGAATAAGACCGGAAAATAATTTGCCGTCAAGGGCTTCGCTTGAAAGCCCTAAAAGTCGGAGAGCTGCCGTATTTGCCTCAATGATCACACCTGCCGGATCAAGTTCCAGTACGGCGTCGCCATTATTCTCGAATAGTGCCCGGAAGCGGGAAGTGCTTTCCTCAAGGCGGCGGATCATCCCCCGCCGCATGAACTCCCCTTGTTTCCTGCCCGTGATATCCTTGGCGAGCACAGCGATATAACGAACATCCCTTTCTTCGGGTAGCGGCGTCAATGTCACTTCCGTAAACCATTCAGCTCCGTCCGGAGTATAAAAGTGATCTTCATAGACCGCCTGCCCTCCGCTCTCGGCAACTTCCCTATAACGCTCTGTGAGAAGCCCACCGACTTGATCGCCAAGCACGTCACGGACATTGCTGCCGATAGCCTCTTCTCCGAAGCCAAAGTTTTCACGGGCGGGTCGATTGATCCACTCAAACTTGAACTCTCCGTTGCGCTTCCCGCTTACAACAAACAGCATCTCGCCGAGCCCATCCGATAATACCCGTTCCAGTAAGCCAAGGCCTTCCATCTTCATTGATGATCCCCCATCCGAGTCACTTCTTTGGGTTCATTATAGAGGAAAATCTTGCTAGTAAGAAACCGGACGGGCTTCATCACCCGTCCGGCACTCTGATTCGTGTCTATTTTGTTGCAGGGGCCGGGTTCTTCGGACCTCCGGGGCGCTTCCGGACAAGTTCAGGATGCGCTTTCCGCACCACAGACGGACGCGCCAGGGTCAAGACAACAACGATCAGCACGGCCGCTGACACCATGAGGATCCACTCTGCCGGAAGCAGATCGTACAGAAAACCGTACAGTACAGTCCCGAGTGGCATAAGGGCCATCGCCATCGTTTCCAGGATGGCGAAAACCCGACCTTTGTAGTCGTCATCCACACGCTTTTGCATCATGACCTGGATCGGTGTGTTGACGAGAATCATGACCAGCCCGAAAGCGAACATGACCGTCGCATAGAAAATGAAAAGCGCCATATACGGGAGGCTTACCATCAGCGGAAGAGCGACTGACGCCATAATCAGCCCCATCGTGACAATGCCCCACTTGGAGACGAGAAGCGGATACTTCACTTCTTTCCTGACACTCAGGTATACCGACATGAGGAGCATTCCGACCGCAAAAGCCCCTTCCGTCAGGCCGAAGTGCTCTGAAGCCATTTTCATCTTTTCGATGAGGATGTAAGAATAGCCGACCTGAAAAGCTCCGAACAGGAAGTTGATGAACAGCGAGATCCAGATGATGGACATGATGATCGGCTGTGTCTTCAAGTAGTCCAGGCCGGCCTTCATGCTCTGCAGGAGCTTCTCATTCACATGGCCTTCTCCGGTCTCCTCCCCGGCATCCGCCTTGCGGTTAAACAGGCGGAAATTCATCGTCGCCTCCAAAAGGAGCGCTACGGCTTCCGCCGCCATGAAAAGGATGAGGAACAGGTTCATCGAAACCGTACCGTACAGCAGCCCGCCCACCGCAGGCGCTCCGATGGCGGCAATTGAAATCGACATCTGGTTCAGCGACATCGCTTTCTGGATACGCGCCTCATCGACCAGTCCGGTGATCGCCGCGGAAAACGCGACTCCGGAAAACGATGCCGCCAGCGAGATGACGGCAGTCGTAGCATAGATTGCGGGAAGCGAAAGTCCATATGTCATGCTGACCGCAAGCAATCCACCGACAGACAGCACAATTGCCCCCTGGGCCGTCAGGACGATTGTTTTCTTCGGCCAGCGGTCTGCGGCATAGCCGGCAAACGGTGCTGCGATCGTACGCGGAAGGATGCTGCAAATCAGGTTCATCGCAAAGCTCGTCGCAGATCCTGTGAGCTGGAGGATGTAAAAACTGATGGCAAACGTATAGACCTGGGCACCAAATGCCGATATCAGCTTACTCGCCATGAACGTCCAGATGTGATAGGTAGCGCGGCGGAGTTTCACTGCCTGTTCCATAATTTTCGCTCCTCACTATAATCATTAACTAAATCATAGCACCACGTTTTTCCTGAAACAAGAAAAAGTTAAATCTAATTAAACTTACACAACAAAAAAATAAACTTACATCCAACGTCGTGGTTTCAACACTTCCGCACCTGACTTATCCATCTCATAGTAGGACGGTTTGATTACGGGTTTTACATATGTGTTTTGCTGTCCGGATGTTAAAATGAATTTGCTTGCAAGAACCCTTAAGAAAAGTGAAGTTGCCTGGCGCAGACTCATGGAATGTTCTATGCTGTTCTCCTCCTTGTTTAATCTTATTAAACAAAATATAACATGCCTCCTCTTCACAAGCAAGCATTTGTTTAATACAATTAAACTATGCACGATGATTGGAGGTGTTCCCTTTTTGGATACATTGGGTGAACGAATTCGCCGGCTGCGAAAAAACCGTAAGATGACCCTGCAGGAACTGGCCGGCGACAAAATGTCGAAGGGGATGCTTTCCCTGATTGAAAACAACAAGGCCAAGCCCTCGATGGAGAGCCTGACACATATTGCTGCCCAGCTGAACGTATCCCCCTCCGACCTGCTTGAGGAAAGCAGCCGTGAAGAACTGAAGGGGCTGTTGGACCAGGCAGAGGAATATGCTTCGGTCAGGCTGATTGATGAGGGGGCGAAGGAAGCCAGACAACGCCTCGTAAATCTCGTCAGACCACATATCGGCCAAATGGGAGAAGGATACGAATCCGGCAGGCTGCTGGAAATGTACGGGCGGTCCCTCCATTACCTGGAGGAAGACGGATGGGAAGAACCGATCGACCGGGCAGCCGCCATCTATGATTCGCTGAACATCATCCCGAGACGCGCCGCAATCGGAATGTTCCGCGCCCAGGTGCACTTTACGGAGCGTGACTATGATCGTGCGCTCGGGGTGATGCTCAAAGAACGGAAAGCCATCGAAGAAAGGAGACTGTTCATCGAACCGATGACCCGTCTTGACTTTGATTACCTCCAGGCCGTCCTTCTATATGCAGTCGGCCAAACGGAAGAAGCGATGTCGGTCATGGAAAGCGCCCTTGCGTTTTCCCGGGAAAATGATCTCTACTACCATATGAGTGACTGGTACCGCCTGGCTTCGGTCCATGCGCTGATGGCAGGCATGGATGATGAATATGGACACTACCGAAAAAAGCTTCGCCAATACGCAGAGTTTGCTGATGATAAGGAAGCCGGCGGTTTTCTGGCGTTTCTCGATGTTCATGAACTGAACTCTTTCCGTAACGACCATGCCTCAGCACACCTTCAAATCATGGATTGGCCGGAGGATAAGGTTGCCGCCCTGTCGGACCCTCTCCACTCGCCTTATCTTTCACTTGAAGTCGGAAAGGCACTATCCGGACTAGGCCACCACCAGGAAGCGCTCGAGGCGTTTGAACGTGCACTCGTCCCGCGGGAGTACATCCATCACCCGATCGACCTGTCGATTTTCATGGAGGGGGAAGCCTATAAAGCAGAATCCCTCTGGGCAACAGGTAAAACGGGTGAAGCGCTGGACCTGATCCGTGATGTCCATGAGCGTATCGCTTCCCTTCCCGGGACTCCATACAAAGACCGGGTGGAGCAGATACATAAAAAGCTGAACAGCCTATAAAAAAGATGCCGCCCCTTTAAACGGGACGGCATTTTCTTCGGTTTAAGCATCAATTGGCTGTGTGCGGATATCACCGTTATAAACGTCCCGATCGACTTCCTTGTTCACGGATGCAGCGGTGACGCCTGCCGTCATTGAACCGCTGACGTTAAGGGCAGTGCGGCCCATGTCGATGAGCGGTTCAACAGAGATGAGCACACCGGCCAGAGCGACAGGCAGGTTCATGGCCGAGAGGACGAGTATGGCGGCAAAGGTCGCGCCTCCGCCTACGCCTGCCACACCAAACGAGCTGATCGCGACTACGACAATCAGTGTCGCGATGAAGCCCGGATCAAGCGGATTAATGCCGACGGACGGCGCGATCATGACCGCCAGCATAGCAGGATAAATGCCCGCGCAGCCGTTTTGGCCGATTGACAGCCCGAACGATCCGGCAAAGTTTGCGGTCGCGTCCGGAAGGCCCAGGCGGTCCGTCTGTGTTTTGATGTTGAGCGGCAGCGTACCCGCGCTGGAACGGGAAGTAAACGCGAAAAGAAGCGTCTCCGATGTTTTTTTCAGGTACGTGATCGGGTTCAGGCCGTTGAGTGTGATGATCACCAGATGAATCAGGAACATGATGATCAGCGCCACGTAAGAAGCAATGACGAACTTACCCAGGTTGGCGATCGCCCCAAAATCAGAGGTGGCAACCGTGCGCGCCATGATCGCCAGGATGCCGTACGGTGTCAGGCGAAGGATCAGTTTCACGACACGCATGACAAGCGCATAGATTGCATCGATCCCCTTTTTCACCATCGCCGCATTTTCAGGCTCTTTTCTTCCGATTCCGAGATAGGCGACACCTAGGAATGCGGCGAAAATGACGACTCCGATTGTCGAAGTCGGACGTGCACCCGTCAGGTCAAGAAACGGGTTGGCCGGGATCAGCTCGGTAATCTGCCGGGGAAGGGTCTTGTCGGCCACTTCCGCCGAACGCTCCTCAAGCGCAGCTCCGCGCTCCATTTCCGCCGTGCCCTGTACGAGCTCGGACGCATCCAGATTAAAGGCAACTGCAGAACCGATGCCGATCGCTGCGGCAAGCGCAGTCGTTCCGACCAGCATACCGAGGATAAGCCCCGCGTTTTTTCCGAAGTTTTTACCGGTCGACACTTTAGTGAATGCGGCAAGAATTGAGATAAAGACAAGCGGCATGACAATCATCTGCAGAAAGCGGACATATCCCGAGCCGATGATGTTGAACCAGTCAACGGAATCGGCCAGCACTCCGGATTCCGTACCGTAGATAAGATTGAGTGCCAGACCGAACAAAATCCCGAGACCGAGACCCGCAAAAACACGGTTCGAGAACGAGACATGCCGGCGCTGCATATAAAACAGGACCCCGACGAGAACGAGCAAGGCGGCGACATTGATGACAACCAGCCAGGTATTCATGATCATTCCTCCATTATGATGATTTCCTCCGGAGAGGAATGGTTTGATTTGAAAAAACACAAGCAACAGAATATAACCTTTAAACCTATAAGTCAAGTAGGTATTATCAGTATCACCCCCCCTCTATTCGTGTTTTCGGCAGGCTAACGGTATACTGTCCTTAGACAGATCATACGCAACTGGAGGTTTTCATGGCACAGTTCATCACGTACACGACGGTCGCGATCTTTATCCTGAACATCTTCCTCGCGATTGCCCTGATCTTCCTTGAGCGGCGCGATGCGACATCAACCTGGGCATGGCTGCTGGTCCTGTTCTTCATTCCTGTCTTAGGATTCTTCATTTACCTGACGTTCGGCAGGCAGCTGCGAAAAAAACAGCTGTTCCGCTGGGAAGACAGGAACAAAATCGGGATCGAGCAACTCGTCAATTACCAGATCGAGGCGATTGAAGACGGCACCTTCGACTTCAGGCTGGATGATACCGCCCACTATCAAGATATGGTCTACCTACACTTGCGGAACAACCATGCCCTCCTGACCCAGGACAACAATATGGAAATCTTCAACGACGGGGGCAAGAAATTCGAAGCGTTGCTGGATGACCTGGAAAACGCCAAAGACCACATCCATATCCAATACTATATTTTCCGGCTCGATAATCTGGGACAGCGTATTTTGGATATTCTCATCCGGAAAGCGAAAAGCGGTGTCAGGGTACGGGTGCTCTTCGATGATATCGGTTCACGCGGATTGAGGAAGCGCCACTTCCGGGAGCTGACCGCAGCCGGCGGTGAGGTCGAAGCGTTTTTCCCGGCAATCCTTCCGCTCATCAATCCCCGGATGAACTACCGGAATCACCGGAAAATCGCCATCATTGACGGGCGCGTCGGCTATGTGGGCGGATTCAACGTCGGTGATGAATACCTCGGCCTCAACCGCAGATTCGGCTACTGGCGTGACACACACCTGCGGATCGAAGGCAGCGCCGTCCATCCTCTCCAGACACGCTTTATCCTGGACTGGAACCAGGCATCCGCCTCCCACGACATCGAGTATCACGAGCGCTATTTCCCGGCCATTCCCCGGAAAGGTTCCGTCGGGATGCAGATCGTCTCGAGCGGCCCGGACGAACAGTGGGAGCAGATTAAGGACGGCTACTTGAAGATGATCCATCTGGCGAAAAAGTACATCTATATCCAGACTCCTTATTTCATACCTGATGCCAGCTTCCTCGATGCACTGCGGATCGCCTGTTTGTCGGGCATCGATGTACGCATCATGATTCCGAACAAGCCGGACCACATGTTTGTCTATTGGGCGACGTATTCCCATGTGGGCATCCTTCTGCGGGCAGGGGCAAAAGTCTATATTTATGAAAATGGGTTCATCCATGCCAAAATGATCGTCGTCGACGACGAAGTGGCGACGGTCGGCACCGCCAACATCGACGTCCGCAGCTTCAAGCTGAATTTTGAAATCAACGCTTTCATCTATGACCGGGAAAAATCCCATGAGCTGGCGGAGCTGTTTGAACAGGATATGCGGCTTTCAACGGAATTGACCTTGGAAGCCTACCAGAACCGGACCACCAATATCCGATTCAAGGAGTCCGTCTCCCGGCTCCTGTCCCCGATCTTATGAACCAATGAAAAAGCCCTCCCGCACGGAGAAAAACGTGCGGGAGGGCTTTCGATTATAATGAGATTTTCCATTCGGGCCGCAGTACTCCAATTCACACCCTCTTACTCCAAGTCAGGCGGCCGCCCTCATTTCTCGGGCTCCGCTGGTTCTCCTTGGCTGTCCGGAACCAGCAGATATTCCTCCAAGGTGATGCCCTTTGAGTGGATCCTACCGGCAACTTCTTTCCCGACATAGCGGTAGTGCCACGATTCGTGCATATAACCGGTGATGTCTTCCTTGCCTTCGGGATAGCGGAGGATGAAGCCGAACCTGTGTGCATTGGCAAGCAGCCACTGCCCGGCAGGTGTATCCCCAAATGATTCACGGGCATAGTGCTCAGGCTGCGTCGCCTCTCCGATGTCGAAAGCAAATCCTGTCTGATGTTCTGAATAGCCGGGGCGCGCGCTGTAGCGGTCCGCTGCCTCTGCTCCGTCGCGTTCCACATACCGATCATACAATTCCTGCTGCCGTTCATAGGTCCTGAATGTACTGAAGGCGTCCAGATCAAAACCTTCCACGAACGCCGCCGCGGCCATTTCTTCGAATGCTTCACGCGCATCCGGATTTTCGCCGGGCGCGAAGTCGGCCGGAAGCGGGTACTTTTTGTTGGCCAGCAGGATGCCGCCGATATAGGTCGGCTCCGCCGGCAGCTCCAGTCCCTCCACATATTCGCCGATGCCGGCAAGCGGGTCGGCTTGAGGTTCCGGCGTGCCGCCTGCAGGCAGCGGATCGGCCTCAGGATTCTCTTCTTCGGCTGCGTTCCCTCCGCTGGCCGGTTCTTCCGTCCCGGCCGGGCCCGCCTCCTCATCCTGTACAGGCGTTTCTCCGCCAAGTGCCCCTTTGATCCGCCCTGCATCCCATCCGTTCATGCCGGCAAAGATTACTGCTCCTCCGACCAGCAGAGCGACTGCAGCGAGAACGGCGACCCAGACGCTTTTCCCCTCACGCTTCTGCTTCCGTACATTCATTCTGCTCATTCTTGGTGACCCTTCTTTCATGAAATTTCCATTGGTCTATCGTACCATACCAACCCGCATTCCGCGCCTTTATCCGGTGTGCTATGATTCTTTTGTGACAAATCTATTACTTGCGGAGGAACCTTATAATGAACTCACGCTGGCTATCCCTGAATTTCTTCGCGTTCTTTTTTACGTGGGGCATTTTCCTCCCCTATTGGACGGGCTGGCTCGTTTCCGCAAAGGGCCTGACCGTCTTTGAAGCAGGTGCGATCATGGGGGCAGGGATGTTCATCCGGGCGTTTTCAACCCTTTTCCTGTTCCCTGCAGCAGCGCAGCGCTTCCCGATCACCGGAGTGATGAAAGCGGGTGTCGTCCTTTCCTTTATCATCGCGCTGCTTTACATCCCGTCCGGATCCTACACGGCGATTCTCGTCATTACCTGCATGTTTAATGTTGTGTACCCGAATCTGCTTCCCGCAATGGAAACCAGCGCTTCCGTCCTGATCCAAAAAGACAACATCAACTACAGCCGCAGCCGGGCTTTCGGCTCTGCGGGCTATATGGTTGCCGTGCTCATCATCGGCGCGGTCACCGCCCTGTTCGGCAATGAAGCGATTCTCTGGACGATGTTCGCCGGACTTTTGTTTATGCTTGCCGCCCAATACACAGCTGTCCCCGCATCTCTCAGCCGCGATGAACCCGGGAAGCCGGCGGGAAAGCGGTCCGGCGCTTTTCGTGAACTGATCCGCGGACGAGGCTTTCTGACGGTACTGGTTGTCTCAGTCCTGTTGCAGGGGTCCCACGCAGCCTACTATAACTATGGGTTCGTCTATTTGGAGGACCTTGGTGTCGCAAGCTTTACAATCGGCCTCGTGCTGAATGTCGCCATCCTTTTCGAAATCCTGTTCTTCGGCGTCGCGGACCGCCTGTTCGGAAAAATGACCGCATCACGGATGTTCCTTCTGGCCGCTGCAGGCTCGACACTCCGCTGGGTGCTGATCTTCCTTGTGCCGACGGTATGGATGTTCACGCTTACCCAGGTCCTGCACGCTGCCTCTTTCGGCATTGCACATGTGGCCTTTATCCGGTACATTTCCGAGAAGCTTCCGACCCGTCTGATCGCGCCTGCACAGGCATTGTATGCGGCATTTGCAATGAGCCTGAGCACTGCATTTCTGACCCTTCTCGGCGGGGCCCTGTACGAGGTGAAGCCGGGCCTGTCATTCCTCAGCATGGTCATCTGTACGGTTCCGGCCGCCCTGATCGTTTATGCAACCAGAAAGAGGCACGCTTATTAAGGCACCAGGAGCCGGCATTAGCTCTCCCCGTAAACGGCAAGCGACGATTATTAATCGTTCCAATTGATACTAAAGTACTATTTTTGTGAAATACGGACAAATGCCCAGACAATTGTCCGTATAGTTTTGCAAACGAGGACAAAGGGGCATACATATGAAACCAATCTCGATCCAAGACATTCTTCAACTCATGGAAAAGCTGGATGCTTTGCTTGCAGAACAGGAAAACCTTGTCCATAAGATAGGCATAAAAGCAGAAAACGCGCTCGGTCAAAAATGACCGGCGCGTTTTTTCATGATCGGTCAAATAAAGAGCATGACCGCCAGAACGATGAACAGCAGACCGAAAAAACCGGCAAGCAGGTTCATCCACTTCGCTTCTCTCATCATGCCCCGCTCCCTGAAACCCGCAGCACGCGCTGTATTGGTCAGGACAAACAGGAGCGCCATCGACAGCGCCGCAGCATGCATTGCCTGCCGTACAATAAAGACCAGAGTCAGTATAAAGACTACCGCGATGCCGATTCCAAATAACCACCGCTTATTCTTGGACATCCCCCTCATCTCCTTTTCCTCAGTTGGTCATAAGCAGAAAAACGGCAGTGCCCAGGCCTCGTATGAGTCCCGGGCCACTGCCGTTTGTTCTGATAGCCGGATGGTTATCCGGTTTATTGCTCCACTGCCTTTTCCGGATTTTCATAGTAGAACTTCCGCCCGATATAGGTCTGGATCACAAGGATTGCACCGCTGACCGCCCAGTAGAGAGGCAGTGCGGACATCGCCGTGAAGGAGATGAACGTGATCATGATCGGGGACATGTAGATGAACATCTTCATCTGCTTTTGCTGCTGTTCAGGCATCGTCCAGAGAGAGACGCGTGCCTGCAGGAGATAGACGACCCCTGCAATCAGGGCCATGATCATGTCAGGAGAGCCGAGATTAAACCAGAGGAACTGGTGTGACTTGACGTCGTCCGAATACAGGATCGCGAAGTAGAGGCCCATGATGATCGGCATCTGGATGAGAACCGGCAGACAGCCCATGTTCAGCGGGTTGACGCCGTGCTTCTGGTAAAGTCCCATCATTTCCTGCTGGAGCTTCATCTGCTCGTCCTTGTCCTTTGTTTCCTTGATGCGCTTCTGGATATCTTCCATCTCAGGGCGGAGAGCATCCATCTTCACCTTCATCGCCTGCTGGGTTTTGTAGTTCTTCAGCATGAGCGGCATGAGGATCAGACGGATGATGACTGTAATGGCGATGATCGCCAGTCCGTAGTTGCCGTTGAAGAATGTCCCGAGAAATTCCAGGGACCAGTCCATCGGCCGGACGAATAGATTATAGAACGTGCCTTCCTTGTTCTCGATGCTGGAGCATCCGCCAAGGAGCAACGCTGCGGCTACCAGTGTAAGGATCAGCCCGATGCGCTTATTCAATCGATTCACCTACAACTTTTTTAGACTATAGAGTAGTATACACCACCCGTTGCAGGCTTTTCAATTTATGTTCGGGCCGCTTCTCCGCTTCCAGGCAAGACTGAGGAGAAGTAATCGATGTCTTTGCGCTCCCTGAACTGCTTCGGCGTCACATTTGTATACTTTTTGAACGTCCTCGTGAAGTAGCTCTGATTGCAGAAGCTGAAGCGGTCCGATACCTCTGCGATCTTCAAATCGGTGTTGCGGAGATAGAATTGGGATTCTTCTATTTTCCGCATGTTGATGTAGTCGATCAGCGTCAGGCCTGCGTGTTCGCGGAAGATTCGTGACAGATGGCTCGTGCTGATGCCGGCCCGCTTCGCAAGCTGCTCGACTGTAATCGGATCCTCGATCGAAGCATCGATGAACTGGATGATGTCGTTGACGACCGGATGCGAAAGTTCCGGCTTGTCCCGGCCCTCAAGGACGTGTATGAAGAATTCAACGAGGTCATTGGTCGTTTCTACGATGTCTTTTCTATCCGCTTTCCGGTCGACGATCCTCATCGCGGTAATGTTTGTCGCGACTGCCCATTCCGGGGAAAACTTCGGGACCATCAGGAATCGGGCAGTGAGCGCAGCGAAGATCACGTAGTAATTGGCGACGTCCTTCACCCACCGGTCCCCCGCGATATCCTTCACCATCGTGACAATCTGGTTTAGTCTGTCCTTCGCTCTGGCTCGGTCCCCTTCTGCCATCGCTTCCAGCAGATCTTTCTCAAGATGATAGAAATCTTCGCTTCGCTCATACGACTTCAGGACTTCCACACGGTCCATGAACAGATTCGTCATGTATTGCAGACCCGTTTCCCTCATCCTCCTGCACCTTTTCCACGCATGGTCATTCTCCTTCCGTTATTTCCGGAGCCAGTATATTCAGGTGACCGCGCAGGACCTCGATCGAGACCGGAGTCGTCCCGCGTTCGTCACCGTCAATGTTGCAGGCGATCGGCTCATCCGTTTCGATCTTTGCACGGGTTGTCCGGAGCGTTTCGACCGCTCCGTCCTCCTGCAGTTTTCCAAGTAGCAGTGCGGCGGACATTTTCAGGAGACTCGGCAGCTTCGTCTGTTTGATCACTGTCAGATGAAGCAGTCCGTCGTCAGTTTTGGCATCCGGGTTCATCTTCTCGAATCCGCCCGTCGAGTTCGTCAGGGCTGCCAGAACAAGTGACGCCTGCCCGGTCCATGTACCGCTGTCGTGGGTGATTGTGAACCGGTTCCCGTCGTCCGTTATCAGCTTCTGGAGGCCATGGGCCGCGTAGGCTAATGGGCCAAATTTCGTCTTTTCCTCGACCGGCACATCCATTACCCCTTCAGCCAGGCTTCCGACCGCCAGGATGTTCATAAAGTAGTGGTCACCGGCCAGGCCGATATCCGTCGGCCTCCCGACAAAATCCGGCAGTCCGCGTATGGCTTCCTCGGGGTCAAGCGGAATGGAAAGGGCACGCGCAAAATCGTTCACCGTACCAAGCGGGATAAAGGCAAAGTCCGGCCGTCTCTCTTCTCCTGCCAGGCCATTAACGGCTTCATTAACCGTGCCGTCGCCGCCCATCGCGACAACAAGGGGACATCCCGCCCTCGCAGCGTCGCGTGCGAAGTCAGATGCATCCCCCTGCTTCTCCGTGGCACGGACGGTGACTGAGTAGCCTATTTCCTCCAGTACCTCTATACAGAGTTCCCGGTATGATTCCGCCTCTTCCTTCCCCGAGGAAGGATTCAGGATAAACACCGCCTCCTGTTTCTCCATAGCGCACGTCCTTCCGGATTTCTTATGTACTAATTCTATACCCTTCAGCATTCGTTTTTCACACATTTATGCAAAAAAGATGCCCATCCTGTCATGGATGGGCATCTTAGCCGCTCTAATTTTACAACTTATCCGTATTGATGCGGTTTTCCGTCGTGACGGCATCCGTATCTTCGTTAAGCTGTTCTGCTGTATCGTCATTGCTTCCGAGGCTGGCTTTTTGCTGGCCTGCCGGCTCACCGGTTTCTTTTTTGTGATAGAGTCCGTCCTCATCAGGATTCTTTTTCTTGTTCTTCTTGTCCTCTACTTCCTGGTTGTAGTAGTGGACACTAGTCTGGGCACCTTCCGCCACCATGTCATTGTCCTGGAAGTCATACGGATCGGAATGGCCCGCTTTCGTATCCTCGTAGTTACGGTTCACCTTCTGGGATTCCATGAAGGAATCCACTTTCGTCTTCACGTTATTGAAGGCGACCATCGCCTTGTCGCGGTTCTCCTTTTTGCTGAAATACGCATAGGCTCCTGCCGCGAGACCAGCCAGTAAGAGATTCTTATTTTTGCCTGCCATATCCATCATCCTCCAGTTCGATTTCAGTCGTGATTGGCTTCATAGTGCAGTATACCCCCTCACTCCCCGGCGGAAACCAATAGCAGCATATCCACATGGGGAATCCCGTCTTCATCATATGGCTCGGAAACCGTACGGAATCCGCATGACGCATAGAAGTCTTCCAGATGAAGCTGGGCCGATAAGTGTACAGGGACCTCGCCATAACGCGCCGTTACGACCTGCTTTGCCTTTTCGACAAGTTCGCGGGCAATCCCTTTTCCCCGGTGGGATTTCCTGACGATCACCCGGCCGATTGCCGGATGCTCATGCACGGCTCCCGATTTGAGCACCCTCGCATAAGCCGTGATCGTATCCCCCTCCATGCCGATCAGATGGAGGGCATCCCGGTCGTTTCCATCGATTTCCGGGTAGGGGCAAGCCTGCTCCACTACAAACACGTCGACCCTAAGCCTGAGAATTTCATATAGCTCGTCCACCGTCAGTTCCGAAAAGCTTTTGACACTCCAGTTCATAGTCCCACTTCTTTCATTTCATTTTGATTACATTATTCCACAATGTATATCGGAAGTCTGATTTATTTGTTATAGTTGATGGAAATCATTTGGCGAGGTGACCTTTTCCATGATCCGTTTGATGACACGACATGATATCGAGACCGTCCGGCAGATTGCGGCGGTCAGTTACGATGACACGTATGAAGGCATCCTCCCGGAAGAGGTACAGGAGTCCTTCCTCACACGCGCCTATGCTGCACCGATGATGATGAAACGGCTGGAAAAGACCACGATGCTGATCGCGGAGCATGAAGGCCGGCCGGTCGGATTTGCCAACTTCACCCGTGTGGATGAAGACGGCGATGCAGAATTGACCGATATGTACCTGCTCCCGGATTATCAGGGAATGGGCCTTGGCTCGGCACTGCTCGAAGCCGGCATCTCTTCACTGGAAGACGGCCGCCAACTGTTCGTCTACGTCGACTGCCTGAATGAAGGCGCCCGCGCATTTTACGAAAAGCAAGGTTTCGAGCTTCTTGAAGAATTCGACGAGCTGTTCGAAGGCTATCCGACAGTCACAGCCCAATATGTCTATTATCTCAAAGCACCCGCTCTCGTATGAGCCGGGGCTTTTTTTTTTGCACATATGATTATTTCTTTTATTCCTATTTATATCAGGCACTGATTCTCCATTAACACTCTCACATAAATAGGAAAAGCCCTGGCACAGGCCGGGGCTATTTCGGTCAAAGCGGACGCATTGTGTCGTTTCCATAGACCGATTCCTCTTCTACAGGCGGCTTGCGCACGAAGCACATGATACCGGCGATGTAGAGCAGGATGGAAGTCAGGGAAATGATTCCGGCAAGGACGCCGGCGACGATGAATAGAATTCCGCTCAGTTTGGAGTTCTTATTAAGATTGATGAGTGCAATCACGATCAGGATCGAGCTGATGACCAGTGCAGCGATGAAGAACCAGCCGAAGCTGACTATCCAGTCCATTCCCATATACATCATGTCCACAATGGCCTGCGCATCCGACTCGGTAAGCGTCGGATCATTCCAGATTTCCGCTTCGAATTCCTGCTGGAATTGCGGATCGTTCGTCAGCGACTTCATCAGGCTGTTCACAACGAGTGTCATAATCACACCGAGGATGTTAAAGACCAGGCTGACGATTCCGAGGACGCGTTCCCCGGTCCGTTTAAAAGGACGGTTAAAGGAGTTCTGTTCCATTTGGCGACACCTCTTTTGATTTTCTTTTATTCTACCTTTCTTCTTACGGATGAAACTACGCACGGTTTCAACTTTTTTAAAAGGATATAAAATGGAAGGTTTACCCACCTATTTCATGGGGTACTTTCATAGCAACACACATTTAAAAAGGGGGAGACGAACCCATGGAAAAGAAACTCATCTTTAGTCAGTCCGATGCGATGTATGCCATTGCCGGATCGTCTGTTCTCACGGCAATTCTGATTTTCTTCACATTCTGAAGGAGGACTTTATGACGATCAGCCACTATCAAACATAAAAGCAATCCGCCCGGTCAAATCGGAACGGATTGCTTTTTTCGTGTGTTTATTTGGCTTTTACATCTTCATATTCATCGTAGCGGTCAAATGCGGTTACGACATAAGAGCAGACCGCTTCCATCTTATAATTGTTTTCACGCGCATAGTCGGCCGCACGGTCAAGCAACTTTTTCGCTACGCCGCCTCCGCGGAGCGACGGGTCGACGAATGTATGGTCCATGACCATTACATCCCCCATCTTCGTCCAAGTGATCTCCGCATCTCTCTTGCCATTTTCCTCATGCACGAATGCAAACGCATCGCTGCCCAGCTCTTTCAGTTCAAACTCCATGATCCAACTCCCCTTTCCCCATTTGTGTACCCAAAACGGCGATCAGTCAAGCTCCAACGGACTGAGTGACGCCTCGATTTCCTGTCGGCGCGGCTCAAGGAAAGGCGGAAGTGCCAGCGTCTTGCCAAGCGAGTCCATCGGCTCATCCGAGTCAAAGCCGGGCTCGTCCGTTGCAAGTTCGAACAAAATACCATTCGGTTCACGGAAATAGATCGACCGGAAATAATACCGGTCCACCTTGCCGCTCGTCTGGAAACCTGCCCGTTCAAGGTGCTCAAGCCACCTGTCATAATCCTCGAAAGTCGAAACACGGAAGGCGACGTGATGAACGCTTCCCCTGCCCGGCCTCTCCGGAGGCAGGTCGGGACGAGTCTCGAGGTGCACTTCCGCACCTGCTCCGCCCTCACCGGTTTCGTAGACGATAAAGTCCGGCATGCCGGGCACATCAGACGGGTAGGTCCCCGCCTTCCTGAAATTCAGCACTTCAGTCAGAACCGTTTCCGTCCGTTCCGGGTGACGTACCGTCAATTTTACAGGACCGAGCCCGACAATCGCAAATTCTTCAGGAATATCAGATTTCTTCCAAGGAAGCCCGTATGGAACGCCCGAGCCGTCATCTGCAATGAGCATCAGCCTTGAACCTTCATGATCGGTGAAGGCCAGCGTTTTCCGGCCGTTGCGCTCCCGGATCTCTTCGTGGTCCACACCCAATTCATCAAACCGCCCGATCCAGAACGCAAGCGCTTCTTCAGACTTGACCCGAAAACCGGTGCTGCTGATGGAAGAAACGCCAGGATAGGTGCGGCCCGCCATCGGGATTTCAAAATACGTCATATCCGTTCCCGGCGTGCCGACCGCATCGGCATAAAACAGGTGGTACATCGAGGTGCTGTCCTGATTGACCGTCTTCTTGACGAGCCGCATTCCGAGTACCCTGGTGAAAAAGTCGTGGTTTTTTGCTCCGCTGGCCGTGATGGCCGAGACATGGTGAATTCCTCCGAGTTGCATGTCATTCGCTCCTTTTTATCTTGACTTCAAGATACTTTCCTTAATCATATACTCCCACTCGCGCTTTTGCAATCTCCAGGCATCCCCACTACACTTGAAAGACGATACCCGTTTGGAAAGGAAAAAAATCATGTCACTCATCTTTTGGACCCAGGTGTTCCTGGTTGCCCTGTTTGCACTGTTTGCCTACATCATCCTGAAACGCCGCTCCTATATGTTTATTTCCGGATTCGCCACACGCTCCAAAGAAGAGCAACAGCAACTGATTGAAAACGGCTATCCTCAAGGCGTCGGCCGGATGTTTCTCATCATCGCAGCGGGGCTGATGATCCTCATGCCACTCGGCCTTACCGGTTTCCGCTACACATTTGAAGTGCAGATGGCCTTTATGATGCTCGTGCTGTTCGGGGGGCTGATTATCTTGTCGCGCCGCGAAGTCCCGCATAAGAGGAAGCGCTCCCTTCTCATCTCGGTGATCATGGCGGTCGTCGTAATCGGCGGTGTTTCGGCACTGCTCATGATCGGCGCAAAGCAGCCCGATTTCACATTTGGCAAGTCCGCTGTGGAGATTTCCGGCATGTACGGCGAAAAAATCCCCTACCGGGATATCCACTCCGTGGAAATGCTCGACACGATGCCACCTGTCGTCTTAAAGGAGAACGGCTTCGGCTTTGCCGATTATGCCAAGGGCCGATTCTCCGTCGAAGGCCATGGATCTTCCCTGCTTTTCGTCGATATGAAGCAGGCGCCCATTTTGCTGATTAAGACAACCGGCCGGCCGGTGTTCATTACGGGCGGCAGTGCGGAAGAAACCGAGTCATGGTACAGGGAGCTGGGCCAGCGGATCCGATAACGGCCGGATTGCGGAACGCCGGATAATTTCTCGGGAGGGATTCGTCACTCGAGAAGGGCGAATCGTCACTTTCGTCGCGATTCTTGCCTCTTTAAAAGCAAGGCTCATTGGCATTTAGCATTTAAAGAAACTTTTATGAAACTTATTCGTAATAAGAGTATAAATAATCTATTAGTGGTGATATAAATGTTTAGAGAAGAGCCTAAGTGTACAAAATGTGGTAAGGAAATCAAGGGTGACGAGGTTGTTCTTATAAAAATGCGTTATCCAAAGCGTAAAGGTATGACTGAAATAAAAGCGTATTTAAAAAATGAAGGAAGTTTCATATGTGAAGATTGCTTCCATCAAAATTGAACTAATTTGGTGAACTGCTCCTATTTAAAACTGAATGGGAAACTCAAAGTAAAAAGAGTTTCCCGTTTTTATATTTAAAAACAACATTAAACATTAACAGAGCCAAAAACAAAAACGGATGCCGGCAAATTGCCGGGCATCCGTTTTCCGTTAGTTGGCGCTGAACAGCGAGCGGACCGAGTCAATCAGGCTGTTGAAGAAGTCTTTGACTTTCTGCCAGAAACCTTCGTCATTCACCGTCTCGCGAATCTTGTCGCCGTATTTGTCATTGAAATCCTGTGCAAACTGTCCGAGCTGATCTGACCATTGGCCAAAATCGATATCAAGCTGGCGGATGCGGTCCATCAGATCAATGAGCAGCTGGCGGTCTTCGGGGCTCAGCTCGATCTGGAGCTTGTCGAGCTGCTCGGAAACGATGCGTTCGACATCTTCCTTTGTCGCCGGATTCTGCTCGGCGATCTGCTGCTTCAGCTCGGTGAGGAGCTCCGTTACCTTCTGTTCATCGACGCCCGACTTTTCGGCGAGCTCTGTCGCCACGGTCAGCTCGTCGTTTGCAACATCGGTCCGCTCCGCATCGAGCGTGCCGCCGCTTGCCTCATAGGCCTTGTAAATCCCCGCAAGCGCCGAATGGCCGGTAACCGGCTTCGGTGCGGCTACATCCACGTCAGCATCTTCAATTCCAGCTGTCAGCATTGCGTTCGCATACATGTCGGACGTGACCTGAGTGATATTGTCCGGCGTGACAATCTGGATGATCAGGCCGCTGCCCGGCTCGGTCACGGTGATTTTCGCGGATGAATACATCCGTGCCCGCGGATTGGAGCCCTCAATATACTTTCCGAGGTCCTGTCCGGAAACAGTGATTTCCTCGACTTCCGCTTCCTCTGCCACCTTCAGGCTAGACTTGACGCTTTCCTTCTGGTCGGCGGTCAGGTCTGCACCGTATACGACAATCGGAATCCCGAGCCGCTCATCGACCGCAGGCGCAGCAGATACAGCCGGGCCCGCCACCAGCGAAAGGATTATTGCTATGATTGCGGGCAATGCCCATCTTTTCTTCTTGATCATGAGGTTTTCCCCTTTCCAGAATACAAAAGCAACTCCCTACCCATATAACGGGCAGGGAGGGTAAAAAGTTTCATGAATCCCGCTGGACGTCCTTCAAATAAGTCCAGCCGTCTTCCTGTACGATTTTCCGTTCTTTCAGAAGCTTCCCGAGAGCCCGCTTGAACGAGGCCTTGCTCATATCGAACATCTCTTCGATTTCCTCCGGTGTGGACTTGTCGGTGAACGGCATTTTGCCGCCTGCTCCGTTCAGGTATCGAAGGACGGTTTCCGCATCATCCCCGATCCGCTCTTCCTTCCGGGGCAGAAGGGATCCGTTAAGCGAGCCGTCATCCCGGATGCCGATGACGCGCACTTCGACTTCCTGTCCGAGTCTGGGCTCAAACTTCATCTCGCTGTGATGGACGAAGATCCTGTATTTCTGCGGCTCGCTCAGCATGAATGCCCCGACCGGCAGCAGACGGTATGCCCTCGCCTTCAGATTCTTGTTGAAGAGGGAAGCGGGTGCGTCCACATATTCTTCTTTGATGCGCTCTTCGGTAATGAGCCGGCCGAACAGATTGCCCCCTTTATCCGTACGGAGCGTCATGTAGAGGCAGTCGCCCGGCTCCGGCCAGAGTTCCTTGAGCTGCGGCATGTCTTTCGGGTTCACGATGACCTCGACGGATGAGCCGATGTCTGTCCGGATGCCATCGCGCCCATCTATATCGATCACTTCAGCCCAGCCGTACGAACCGGCCTCTATGCGGGGCAGCCTGCTCGTCGCAACGAGGTTGCCGCGGCGGTCCGGGTGGAGAAAAACTTTCAGCCGGTCTCCTTCATTCAGGTCTTCCGGTGCTTCCGACGCATTCATGTTGAAATCCTGTCCGTCGCAGGACAGGACCCAGCGGGAACCTTCCCGCCTTTCCGCGAGCGCCTCGATGATTCGCCCGGATTCGGCCTTTGTCATAGTTATCTCTCCCTTTCTTCATCTGCACGGTCCGCGGCTCGGTTTCGCTCCAGCTGATCCAGCGTCGCAGGGTTGGCCTCGAGGACACGCACAAGATCGGTGATGCGGTCAATCGCGTCCCAGCTCAGGTGATGCTCGATCCCTTCGACATCGTTGTAGACATGCTTTTCGTCTACGCCGATCAGCCGGAGAAACCGTTCGAGCAGCTCATGGCGCCCGGCCAGCTTCCGGCCAAATACTTCACCCTTTGAAGTTAATATTAACCCTTTATAGCGTTCATAAACTAAATAGCCTTCCCGGTCAAGCTTCCTCGCCATCTTCGTCACGGATGACGGAAGGACTTCCAGCGCCTCTGCGATGTCGGAAACACGCGCTTCCCCGGTTGCCGCCGACTTCAGCCAGATCTGCTCCAGATAGTCTTCCATGCTCGGCGTCGCCATATCAGATCCGCCCCTTCCATTGCCTGTCCGTCCATTATAGCACGGACGCCACGGTGCCCGGGCCGGTTTATCCGTGCCGTGCGAGGGGTAGGATTTGATTAACAGACAAGACGGAAAGCGGGTGACCTCATGGGCAAAATCGTTTGGTGGATCATCCTGATCCTGATCGCCTTCTGGCTGATCGGCTTCCTGCTCGATATTTTCGGCGGGCTGATCCATATTATCCTCATTATTGCCGGCATCATTTTCATCTTCCAGCTGATCACCGGCAGGAATAAACATTGAATAAAGGGATGCCGCACACACATGGCGGCATCCCTTTATGTTTAAGTCTGAGGGTTTGCTTGTCATTCGCGAAAATCCCGGTGCTGCTCCGACAGAACCGGCGGCCTTCATTCAGGGGCTGCCAGCTAATGCACTAGTTCACTTTTGCATAAACATTGGTGTCGCGGAGACTGCCGTCTGATGCGACAGCGTCGTTTTTCAGGACACCTTCAAGCCCGAAGCCAAGCTTTTCCGGGATGGCACGGCTCTTTTCATTTTTCGTGTCGCACCTGATCTCGACGCGTCTCGCCCCTAGCGTTTCCACGGCGAACTGTGTGATCCGCTCAACGGCTTCCGTGATGTAGCCGTGGCCCGTATAGCGAGTATCGATCCAGTAGCCGATCTCGAATTTCGGGACGTCCCAGTTGATCCGGTGCAGGCCGGAAGAACCGATAAACGCGCCGTCTTCCAAACGGTAAAGATGCAGCCTCAGATCTTTCCGTGTGATAAAGTCGGCCACCGCTCCCCTCAGACTGTCTTCCACGCCTTCGAGTGTCGGCTTGTCCTTGGCAAACGGGAGCCATTCCTTCAGCTCCGGATGGGAATAGGTGAGCGCATCATATACATCGGCGGCATCCTCCAGGCGCGGCGCACGTATCAGGAGCCGCTCCGACCGGAACTCATCCGGGAAACTTGGCGGACGTCCCTGGTGATCGGATGCCGCAGCAATTTCCCGGTCGTTCCATTCCACAGGGGTTGTCATGCCGCTCTCAAAGTCCTCCCGCGTGATGCCATAGGTTACAGCATCATAGTAAGAATCTTCTTTCGGGGAGTACCAAGATCTCCGGAGATGGCCTTCCTTCACAAAGCCCGCCCGCTCAAACGTTTTCCGCATTGCGGCGTTGTCCTGGCGGGTATGGCCTTCCAGCCGGATCTTCTTATCCGGCAGGCTGAACACATAGTCACAGATGAGGCGCAGCGCCCTTGGCCCGAAGCCCCTGCCCCGCGCCCGCTCCGCGATTCTCAGATCGAACATCGGAATCTCGTCCTGCATGTCATACAGCTTGACGATGCCGACCTTTTCCCTGTCATCCGTTTCCACCCAAAAGGTTTTTACCTCATCGGATTCATAGCCGCCATCGTCGATCGCCTTCTCGATCATCTTCCGCGCGGGATGCGGGATGCCGTGGTACGGCCAGCTGTTTTCCGTCATGAAGTGGATGAGCTCTTCTTGTTCCTGCATCGTCCATTCCGTCAGTTTCATGCGTGTCCCCCCTGCCGCGCACTGCTCCCGGATTTGCAGGAGGCAGAGCGGCAATTTTATGTCCTAATGAAAACATAATCGTTTTTCTCAATTTACACAACGTTTTCCGGCTTTACTGATGCTCTAAAGGCGCAACGCCCCCTTTATATGGGCTGTTACAGGAACCAAGGTCAAGCATAACGTTGATTGATTGTTTTTTCTTTTGGTGCAAAAGGTTTTTCAGCGGCGTGGAGGGAATATAGTATTAATATAGAGAACGTTTCCCCTCGTCCGGATAACCGGACGACGGCGGGCGGCTCGCAGCCGTCCATTCCGGAAACCGAAGGAGGATACCGGACTCATGTACGAGAAAATCATTATTGCCGTGGATGGCTCCGCCCATTCCAGACGCGCGGCCAAGCACGGCGCCACCATTGCGCAGGCCACCGGTGCAGCGGCCGACCTGCTTTACGTGGTCGACCATGACCGCTCCCGTCCGCAGGAACTCGAAAACGTCACAAAGGAAGAATTGGAAACGCGCATCCGCGACCAGCTGTCCGAGGTTTTCGCCATTTTCAGTGACAGGGGGATCCGGCCCGGACTTCAGATCGAGTTCGGTGAACCCGGCCCTGCAATCGTCAAATTCATTAATTCGGCCGGCTACGACCTGGCCATTGTCGGCAGCCGCGGTCTGAACGCTTTCCAGGAGATGGTGCTCGGCAGTGTCAGCCATAAAGTCGCCAAGCGCGCCGAATGCCCCGTCCTGCTTGTGAAGTGAACCGTTCCCAAAAGGGGGACGGTTTTTTTATGCGCCCATTTTTAATTGAACTTTGAGATAATGGGAGGCAGATCAGGCTCGCAAGGGGGAAAAGCAATGAGAAAAGGAAAGTGGAATGCCATCACGGATGTCGCAGGAGTGTCGGTCGGCCATGTCACGCTTGACCGGCCCGGGGATGGGGACGATTATTTCTGCACAGGGGTGACGGCGATCCTGCCGCACAGGGGCAACTGGTTCGAGGAAAAGCCCGCCGCTGCCTCATTTGTCCTGAATGGTTTCGGAAAGACAGCGGGGCTTGTCCAGGTTGAGGAATTGGGCGTGCTTGAATCGCCAATCATGCTGACAAACACATTCAGCGTCGGTGCGGTGCTGGAGGGTACGCTCCAATACATGCTCGATGAGAATCCGGCAATCGGGGACTCCACCAGCTCGCTCAATGTCGTCGTCGGCGAGTGCAATGACAGTTACCTGAACTCGATGCGCAAAATGGCCGTGCGGCCGGAAGACGCCGTCCGGGCGATTCAAGAAGCTTCCGGCGGGGAACTGGCACAGGGCGCGATTGGCGCCGGCAAGGGCATGATCTGCTACGGCGCGAAAGGCGGCATCGGCAGTTCATCACGGATCGTCGAGGCCGGCAACCGGTCATTTACCGTCGGCACGCTCGTCCTCACCAACTTCGGCCGCGGCCATGAATGCCGTTTTTCGGGCTGGGTATCGCCGGAAGAACCGGCTCCCGAAACACCGGTTGCCGAAGAGGAAAAGCGCCCGGACGGTTCGGTCATCATCGTCGTCGCGACCGATGCTCCTTTGGACGCCCGCCAGCTAAAACGCATCGCCAGGCGCGCCGCAATCGGACTTGGCCGGACAGGCACCCACATCCATAACGGGAGCGGCGACATCATCATCGCCTTCTCGAACGGGCTGCTGACACGGCACGGTGGCGAAGACATGACCGTCACCAGGGAAATCACCAAGGACGACCACCCGGTCATGAACGACCTGTTCGAAGCGGCCATCGTCTCGACGGAAGAAGCCATCCTGCAGTCGCTCCTGCACGCGGAGACGACGACCGGCAGAAAAGGAAGGCTTGTCAGGAAAGCGGAATTCCGGTGAGTTGGCACCTAAGGAAAAAGAGAACTTCCAGATTTGCGGAAGTTCTCTTTTCTTCGCCTCAGAAACCGGTCACTCTGTCAAACGGCCGCTGTTCGCCGTTTACCCTGACTTCGATCGTGTCTTGTTTGGCGTCTGTCTTCAGTTCGTAAACGTGGGTGTCTGCAGCCGCGTCCTGAGTCCTTGCGGTTTCTTCCAGCTTGATGATGACCCTATTGTCTTTGATTTCGTAGTCTGCCGCCACAGCCTGCTCGGATTGGAAGACGATGTAGGACTTGTCTTTCGAATTAAGCATCTGAAGGGACAAGGCGGGATCAACCTGTTCCCATGCTTTACCCGGCATCTGATTGACTTCACTGAAACTCGTGACTTCCGGATCGCTGCAGCCTGCCAGGAGCCCCGCGACAATGATCGCACCAACTATAAACCTTCTCACTTTCTTCCCCTCTCTCCGGATGATCGGTCCGCTTATTTCAAGGCAGACTGCCATATTTCATTTCGGCAGCCCTTATTGCAACTTCTGACTCCTTATTTCAAGTCGGGGCCCCTTACTGCAAGTTGGGACCCCTTGTTGCAACTCCCGGCTCCTTATCGCAAGTTGGAGCCCCATATGGCAAATCGGCGACCCATGCGGCATATCCGGACTCCATGTGGCAAATCGGAGACCCATGCGGCATATCCGGACTCCATGTGGCAAATCGGCGACCCATGCGGCATATCCGGACTCCATGTGGCGAATCGGCAGCCCATGCGGCAAATCGGAGACCCATGTGGCATATCCGGACTCCATGTGGCGAATCGGCAGCCTATGCGGCAAATCAGTGCGCCATATCGCAAATCCGCACCACTTGGTGCAACTCCCGCCCTTGATTGCCGCTCCACTTCTTTACGGAAGCAGCTTCAGCTCGTCGCCTTCTGCGGTCCCGTCGATCCGGGTTTCGTGATAGTCGCCTTTTACCCAGTCGTCCACCTGGTCATGGAACCAGCCGGATTTGACATGGCCGCTCTGGCCGGGGCCGACGATGTGCCACGTGCCGGACAGGTCGGACAGGTCGGCGACGAACCGCCAGGATGCGCCGTGGTCGGCGGTGCCGTCGTAGTTGAATCCGGCGGCCTGTACGGTGATGTGCGAGCCGGAGACCGGCGTGCGCGGCGGATTCAGGTACCGCTCCAGGATCGGCGAGGCGCCGCCGACCGGGTGCGGGAAGACGAGCTGGTGATAGTCGCCCCATTTCCAGTTGTCCGCATCATCCCCGTAGGCGTCCGCGATTGACATGACTGCGCGCTTGAACGAATCTGTGACCCAGGCGTCCACGCCGCCGTAACCCGTCACCCAGGCACCCGGACTTCCGGCGTAGGCCTGCCTCATCATTTCATCGGTGATGTGGTTCTTGCCCGGCATGAGGTCATAGACATCCCCAGGCATGGAGGGGCGCAGCATAGTCCTCGGCAATTGCTGGATCCACCTGTGGAAGATCAGCGGCGCGCCGAGGTCCTTGTCATCTTCGAGGTTCCAGTCTTCCAGCATCCGGACGGCGGATGCGTATTCTTCCGCCGCGCCCGTCGCCTTTAGCGAGCCGATCATGTCATCCAGAAACTCCCGGGCGTACAGGTTCTTCACATCCATTTGCAGCGCCATCATATCCTCAGGGGTCAGGTCATCGCCCTCCCGGAGCACTTCTGCAATCCGCTCGTAACGGTAAGGCTGTGCCCAGAATTGGGTGATGTGGTACGGATAGTCCTCCCCGATGACCTGGTTATTCGCTGTGGCGATAAATCCTTCTTCCGGGTTCACGGCACGCGGCAATTCGTCATACGGGATATAGCCCTCCCAGCCGTATTCCGGCGAATCGCCCGGGACCGGCAGCTGTCCGTCCCCTTTTTTGCGGATCGGGATGTTGCCGTTCGCCTTGTAGGCGATCGTGCCATCCTTGGCAGCGAAGACGAAGTTCTGCGCCGGCGCGTTAAAGTTTTCCAGTGCCTTCTCGAACTCATCCCAGCCAGAAGCTTTATTGTACGTCAGGACGGCCTCAAGCTCCCGGGTCTGCTCAAGCGCCGTCCACTGCATCGACAGCACGGCACCCGGTCCCGTTTCCTCCAGCATCAGATCCGAGATGACCGGTCCGCGCCTCGTCGTCACCACCCGGAAGTCCACCGTCTCCCCGTCCTTCACACGGATCGGTTCATCCCGTACCACTGCCTGCTCCCACTTTCCGTCATAGAGGAACTGCGTCGGATCGTCCGGGTTCGGCTGTTCGATATACAGATCCTGCACATCCGGGCCGACGTTTGTCACACCCCAGGCGATCTCCTCGTTGTGGCCGAGGATGATGCCCGGGATGCCGCCGAATATGACACCTGCGACATTCTGCTCTGGTGATTCCAGGTGCATCTCATACCAGATGGACGGCGTCGTCAGTCCCAGATGCGGGTCGTCGGCGAGAAGCGGCTTGCCGGTCGCTGTCTTGTCACCCGAAACGACCCAGTTGTTGCTTCCATTGAACTCAGGCGGTATCAGTGAGGCATCAAATGCTCCGGCAACTTGGACCGGGTTCGCGCGGTTCGCTTCAATGATGGAGGGTGCATCCTCCGGATAATGGATAAACAGCTCCTCCATCTTTTCGCCGTCAAATTTATTTACCGCCCAGTGCCGGAATGCCAGCGCCTGCCAATGGCCCCCAAGGTCGTAGGCCATGAATTTTCCGATTGTGAGGGAATCCAGCGGCGTCCACTCCTCCGGCTCGTACCCGAGCAGGCTGAATTCATACGGCAGGCTGCCTTCTTGATTCGCCTCGTCGATATAGGCGTTCACCCCTTCGGCGAACCACCCAAGCACCTGTCTTGCTTCCTCCCCGTATCCCTCGTGAGACTGCTCAGCCGCATGCCGGAGGCTGAACGTGCGGAACAGCTTGTCGGATGGCACTGCTGCCTCACCGACCACTTCCGCCAGCCTGCCGGAAGCCTGCCTTCTGGCCAGATCCATCTGGAACATCCTGTCCTGCGCCTGGACATACCCTTGTGCCCTGTACAGGTCGGCATCTGATTCAGCGCGGATATGCGGCACACCCTTTCCGTCACGTACAACCGTGACCTCTGAATCCAGCACCGGCACGCGGAGCTCGCCTTCCGTGACAGGAGCGGACCTACCTATGTAAACGTTTACGAAAATCAGTGCGGCAACACCCAATACCACAACCGCCCCCGCCGCATACAAGGCGAAGCGCAACCACCTCGGCCACTTGCTCATTCCAACATCCCCCCTGACCAAAAGATTCTCCCTTTACCTGAGAAATCCTTCCCGCCCCTCATGAAGCACTCATTAGAAAAAGCAGATCCGGACGGCCATCAGCCATCGGATCTGCTTTCATTTTCCTTTTCGGGTTTTTTCTTTGCTTCCTTCTCTTTCCTGGCTTCCTTTGCTTCCTCCAGCTCATCGCCTTGAGAAATGTCGGCCAGCCTGACGCCCGACCTGTGCGCGGCCCGGATGATGACGTGGCCGGCTACAGGAGCCGTCAGAAAGACGAAGATGATGCCGAGCAGGAGTCGGACACTGATAAATCGGTCGACCGCCCAAAAATAAAGAAAGGCGCCAAGCAAGGAAAGCAGGACGGCAAGCGTCGAGCTTTTCGTCGCCGCGTGGGAGCGTGTGTACACATCGGGCAAACGAATGATGCCGATCGCACTGATGACACTCATTATCCCGCCCGTGACCATGAGGATCGCCGCGACGTATTCAACGATTGTGTCTGCGTTCAACGATGATCCCCCTCTCTATGTACTTTGAGAAAGCGATTGTCCCGATAAAGCTCAGGATGCCGAGGATCAGGATCACTTCCATGAAAGCCTTTGTGAGGAGGATACAGGACACGACCGCAATGGATGCCAGCAGATTCACACCGATCATATCAAGCGCGATGACGCGGTCCGGCTTAGACGGACCCTTGATGATCCGATAGACTGCGATCAGGATTGTGAACGAAAACAGCACCAACGAGATGAGCATGAGGATATTCACCATTATCTCGTCACCTCCATGATCGCTTTTTCAAAATTCTTCAACTGGCTGATGAGCGCTTCCTTCGAGGTGTCAAGATCCATCGCATGGATGTAGAGTCCCTGCCCGTCTTCGGTCACTTCCATAACGACCGAACCCGGAGTGAGTGTCAGCAGCAGGGAGAGCATGGTGACTTCCACATCACTCTCAAGAATCGTGTCATACCGGAAAATTCCGGGACGGATTTTCAATGTCGGGCTCAAAATCTGCGTGATGACGGACATGCTCGACATGATGAGCTCCCGGATAAAGATCAGGATAAGCTTGATGATGGCGAACAGCTTGCGCAGATAGAACTGCGTACCGAAGAACCGGTGCATAAAGAACACGATAAAGATCCCGACGATAAATCCGGCGATGAATGTCGTTGCCCGGAACTGATCCTCATCGAGAAGCAGCATCCAGAGAAACGCGATGAACAGGTTCAGGAGGAACTGGGCGGCCGTCGCCCCGAATCCCTCGTCTCCGGCAAACTTGTTCATGACTCCACCTCCCCGAGGACAGCGTCAATGTAGAGGCCAGGGTTTGCCATCACTCGGGCTGCATCGGATACGAACGGCTCCAGCGCCTGCGCACCGACCCCGATGCCGATTGTCAGAACCCCGAGAATTGCAATAGGAATCAGCCGCCTCGCAGGATAAAGACGCTGGTCTTCCCGGTTGATGATCGTCTCGCCCCAGAAGCAGTTCATGAAGATCCTGAGCATCGAATACAGCACGATGAGGCTCGATGCGAAACCGATAAAGAGAAGGAAGTAATTCCCGCCCTCGACTGCACCGAGTCCGACATACATCTTGCCGATGAATCCGCTGAGCGGCGGAATTCCGGCCAGGCCGAGCGTGGTGAGGAAAAGCAGCCAGCCGAGAACCGGATAGTTCCGGATCAGGCCGCTCATTTCGGTGATTTTCGTTTTGCCGGTCAGGTAGACCATCGCCCCGACGATCAGGAAGAGGATCCCTTTGATGACCATGTCATGAATGAGGTAGAAAACGGAACCCTTGAACGCTTCCTCATTAAAGACAGCCAGGCCCAGGACCATGAATCCGACCGCGATGATGACGTTGTACGAAGCAATCTGGCGGATGTCGGTATAGGCGACCGCACCGAGACAGCCGGCGATGATCGTCACGACCGCCATCGTGCCGATGATGGTGCCCATTATGAAGTCATCATGATAGAACATGAGGGTGAACGTCCTGAACATCGCGTACACGCCGACTTTCGTGAGGAGTGCTGCAAACAGCGCGGCAATCGGGCCAGGCGGCGAGCTGTACGAACCCGGCAGCCAGAAGTACAGGAAAAGCCCGGCCTTCAGCGCGAAGACGATCAGGAACACGACCGCCACAGCGCTGAGGAGCGGACCCTGCCCGGCTTCCGCCACGCGGACGGAAACGTGGGCCATGTTGAGCGTGCCGACCGTCCCGTAAAGGAATGCCAGTGCGACGAGGAAAAACCAGGAAGCCACCACGTTGATCGCGACGTACTTCATCGATTCCGCCAGTCGGACCTTGCCGCCTCCTAGCGTAATAAGCACATACGAAGCGAGCAGCATGACTTCAAAACAGACGAACAGGTTGAACATATCCCCTGTCAGGAACGAACCGTTGACACCCGCGACAAGGAAGAAGGCAAACGGATAAAAGAACATGTTCTCCATCCTGCGCTCCGTCGCCGTAAAGGAATAGGCGATGATTAGCGTAGAGACTACCGAGGCCGTGAGCACCATAAGTGCGGAGAAGGAATCTCCGACGAACAAAATGCCGAACGGCGGCGCCCATCCGCCAAAATCGAGCCTGAGGATGCCTTCGTCACTGATGCGGAAAAGAATCCGGCCGGCGACAGCAACCAAAGCGAGGAGAGACAGGAAACTTACAATTTTCTGCGCCTTTACGGAAGGCCGCAGGAAAAACAGCACAAATCCGGTGAGCAACGGGAGCAGCATCGGGAGGACTAAGATATTATTCACGGTCAATCCTCCTGATCGTGTTCATGTTGTCGGATCCGCTTTCCTCGTACGTCCGGTAAGCCAGCACGAGCAGGAGAGCGGTCGTCGCAAAGCTGATGACGATCGCCGTCAGGATCAGTGCCTGCGGCAGCGCATCTGCATACGGACCGTCGGACTCCCGGAGGAGCGGCACCCCGCCTTCCCCCGCTCCGCCCATCGTGATGAGGAGAAGGTGGACGGCATGCGACAGGACGGCGGTGCCGAGGATGATGCGGATCATATTGCGGGACAGCAGCAGATAGACCGCTACGGTCACGAGAATGCCCACCAGTATGGTCATATGGAATTCCATCTGCTACACGTCCTTACTGATACTCAAGATAATGGTGACGACCGTGCCGATGACCGTGAGTGCGACCCCGGCTTCGAAGATCGTCACGGTAGCGAGTTCGGTCAGTCCGAAGATCGGCAGGTCAAAATAGCCGAAGCCCTGCGTCAGGAAAGGCTTGCCCAACACGGCTGCCCCGGTACCTGACAAGACGGATACCATCGCTCCGAACGCCGCAATCTTGCGGAAGTCGAATGGCACGCCCTGATGGACGGTTTCGATATCGAAGACCACATACAGGAGGACAAGCGCGGAAGACAGCACAAGCCCTCCGACAAAGCCGCCTCCAGGATTGTGGTGCCCCGACAGGAACAGCTCCACACCGAAGGTCAGGATGATAAAGACAACTGCACGGGTGACAGTCCGGAGAATCACATCATTTTCCTTCAATGTCATCCCCTCCTTTCTTCGGCTTGAGGGCGATCAGCGTATAGACACCGATGCCCGCGATAAAGAGGACCACGACTTCCAGCATCGTATCGAACGCACGGAAGTCGCCGAGGATGGCGTTGACGATGTTGCTGCCGCCCGCAAGCTTGTAGGAATCCTCGAAATATCCCGAGATTGATTCGTAGACGTCATACCCTTGGACAGTCAGGCCAAACGCGGTGACCAGCGTACCGGCGCCGATCGCGATGATTCCGTTGACGACTTTGGTCCGGAGCGGAGAATCTTCTGGCTTCCATTCGGGAAGGAAGTGGAAGCACAGCAGGAACAGCACCGTCGTCACCGTTTCAATCACCGTTTGCGTAAGTGCAAGGTCCGGTGCCCGGAAAAAGACGAAAAAGATGGCGACAGAGTATCCGAGCACTCCGTTCAGAAGGGTCGCCGTAATACGGGACCGGACAAACAGCATCGAGATCGCTGCAAACGCCATGATGATGACAAATGATATCTCGAAAATTCCGACCGGCCCCCTGCTGAAGTCAGGATCGAAAGCCCCGGTCAGGAAAAGCATCCCGCCGACAGTAACAAGGAAGAACAGGTAGATGAAGGCAAAATAGTCACGGCTTCTTCCGGTCATATATAGATCAGTGAGGATCGTGGAGCCTGCCTCCCCGGCTCCGAGCATGCTTCGGTATATGGAGTCCATCGTCCAGCGAAACGGCGCGACACGGTAAATCTTCTTCCAGTGGCGGAACGTAATGAACAGCAGCAGGCCAAGAGCGATGACTCCGAATGTCATGAGAAGTGGCAGGTTAAATCCATGCCACGCCTCTATTTCCGGAACAAGATCCGTCTGCCGGGAAAGCTCCGGGAACATGACGGACATTGCGGGACCGATCACATATTTGCCGACCACGTTCGGGAAAAAGAAGATCACGATGACCAGCGCAGCAAGAATGCCGGGAGCGACCAGCATCCCTTTTGGCGCCTCGTGCGGTACGCGGTCGATCTTCTCGGGCTGTGATGGGCCCAGGAATGTCCGGTAGACGATGATCGTGCAGTAGACGAATGTAAAGACACTCGCGAGCCAGCCGATAACCGGGAAGAGCACCTCGGCTCCGCCGGCAAACGGCTGGCCGGACGCGATGTCCACAGCTGCCCCGAAGAACATCTCCTTGCTCAGGAATCCGTTGAACGGCGGCAATCCCGCCATCGAGAAGCTGCCGATCACAGCAAAGGTGAACGTCACCGGCATAAAGGACATGAGACCTCCGAGACGGCGGATGTCCCGCGTCCCGATTTCATGGTCGACAATCCCCACGACCATGAAAAGGAGCCCCTTGAAGGTCGAATGGTTGAGCAGATAGAAAAATGCTGCAAATCCGGCGGCCGCATAAGCTGTCGGATCTCCCGCGGCAGAATCAGACAACGCCACTGACCCGAAACCGAGCAGGCTCATGATCAGGCCGAGCTGGCTGATTGTGGAATAAGCGAGCAAGGCCTTTAAATCGTTCTGCTTCATCGCATTGAACGCGCCCCACAGCAGCGTAATGATCCCGGCAATGCTCAGTGACCAGAACCAGGATTCAAGGCCGCCGAACAGAGGCGTGAACAGCGCGACCAGGTAAATCCCTGCCTTGACCATCGTAGCGGAGTGCAGATAGGCGCTGACCGGTGTCGGTGCTTCCATCGCGTCGGGAAGCCAGATGTGGAAAGGGAACTGGACCGACTTGGTGAACGCCCCCAGGAGAATGAGCACCATCGCAGGAATAAGCAACGGCGCCCCGGAAAGTGATTCCCGCATCCCGATGATTTCGCTGATGCTGAACGTCCCTGTCATGAAGTAGAGCATGAGGAAGCCGGCGAGCATCGACACGCCTCCCATGACCGTGATAAGCATCGCCTTCTGGGCCCCGTATCGGGAACCTTTCCGGTGATACCAGAACGCAATCAGAAGAAACGACGAGATGCTCGTCAGCTCCCAGAACGTATAAAGAAGCATCAGATTATCTGAAAAGACGACGCCGAGCATGGCGCCCATGAATAATAGCAGGTAGACATAGAAGTGACCGAGTGATTCCCTCGGTGAGAGGTAATAAATAGAATAGAGGGCGACCAGTGTGCCGACCCCGGTGATGAGGAGTGCAAAAATCATGCCGAGACCATCAATCCGGACGGCCAAGTCGATTCCGGCATCCGGAATCCAGGCATAGGAAGCGGAGACGATCTCTCCATCCGCGACCCTCGGGATAAGCCGGACAAGGGTGGCAAAGAGAATAAGCGGCACCGCCATGACATACCAGCCGATCAGGCGATCGCCGATCAGACGGTGGACCGGCGGCAGGAGCGCTGCCATAATGAATGGGAAAAAGATGACAAATACAGCGTACATGGGAACCTCCAATCAGGTCGTGAGCACCTTCCGGGCAAGCCGCCTTGACGTAACGGCCGGCAGGGCGCATAATATGGTGCAACAGCGTCCGGAACCCTTCCGGGAGCCTCGGACTGCAGTTATGTATAAAGGGCATGCGAAACACAGCGGCCGCATTTCTGCGGCACTGATTTCCCACTTAAAAGTATACAGGAAATCCGCCCTATTCGCACATCATGTCCACTGCCAGCCGGTCAGGTTGTGTTTTTCTCTGGGATGTCTTATAATGTCTTGGCTTTCGAAGTAGGCGCCGGGCACTGTCCCGGCAGCCCAGTTATTATGAACAAGAGGTGACTCACCGCCATGTTGAAAAAGCCGGGAATGGATGAGTGCATTCTCGTTTGTGTCTATTATGGCCCGAACGGCGAGCGGCTGATCCGGAGAGGCCATAAAATGGCCAGCATGCTCAATTGCCCGTTTTATATCCTGACGGTCGATCCCCTGCCGTTCGACCAGTTTGATGCCGACAAGTCCGAATACGTGGAGCGATGGCAGGAACTCTCGGAGGAACTCGGCGCACAGGCGTTCATCCTCCGGGACAGCGAGCGGTTGCCTTCCGCCAAGGTCATCAAGGAAGTGGCCTATGACAAGAATGTAACCCAGATCGTCATCGGCCAGACCGCACAGAGCCGGTGGGAGGAAATCACCAAGGGATCATTCATCAACGTCCTGCTCCGTGAAATTCCGTTCGCCGACCTGCATGTCGTCTCCGTCGCCAGGACCATCAAGTCCGTGGAAGAGGACATGTATGAAAAAGGCGTCCGCGCGTACCTGATCAAGGACGGCGAAGACTACCGCGTCAGCTTCACCCAGTCGAAAGGCTGCGAATTCGAAGGGATCTTCTTCAAGGAGATCGGGACCGATTTCAATAACGGCATCTTCAAATTCATGCATGACCACAAGATGTGCCAGGTGCATGTGGATGATGACCGAATTGAAGAATCACGTACCGTCGAACGCATGGCGGAGGAAAAACACGTTCAATAAAGAAAGCGGCTGTCCATGGCGGGCAGCCGCTTTTTTTGCAGCGTCCATGCAACGGACGCCTTTTAAAACAGGGAGCGCGGACCGATGTCCGCGCTCCCTTGCTGTCTATTATTCTTCCCCGACAATCTTCACTTCGAGCTCGAGGTCGACACCGAAGTTGTCTTTGACCGCTTCGCGGACCATCTCGATCGTGCGGATGTAGTCGGTAGCCGTTGCACCGTTTTTATTGACGATGAATCCTGCGTGCTTGGTCGATACTTCCGCACCCCCGAAGCCTTTGCCCTGTAAGCCGGAATCCTGGATCAGCTTGCCGGCAAAGTAACCCGGAGGACGCTTGAACACACTGCCCGCGGAAGGAAACTCAAGCGGTTGCTTGGATTCGCGCTGGTGCGTAAGATCCGCGACCTTCGCATCGATCTCCCCCTGCTCGCCTTCCTCAAGCAGGAATTCCGCTGATAGGACATAATATCCTTTTTTCGCGATCACACTCGTCCGGTAGCCAAGTTCCAGCTCCTCCTTGGAGAGCACCAGACGCTCCCCTTCAGGCGTCAGGACCGTACAGCGGTGGATGATGTCCTTGATCTCGCCGCCGTAGGCACCGGCGTTCATGACCATCGCGCCGCCGACAGAACCCGGAATCCCACAGGCAAATTCAAAACCGGTGAGGCCGAGAGCCGCAGACTGCCGTGAGACATCCTTGATGTCCGCCCCGCTCTCTGCGTACACGGACTTGCCGTCGAAGCGGATCTCATTCAGTTCAGACAGGTTCAGCACGATTCCGCGGACGCCACCATCCCGGACGACCATATTCGAACCGTTCCCGAGCAGGAGCACCGGGATCCCGTTTTCATGCGCGTAGCGGACGACCGCCTGAACACCTTCTTCCGTCTTCGGGTCACAGAACAGGTCCGCGCGCCCGCCCATCCGGGTCATCGTATGAAGGGAAAGAGATTCATCTATTTTCACGTGTGCATCGCCGATGATCTTTTTTAAGTCATCAGCCCATTGCTGTTTGCTCATTGGATTGCCATTCCTTTCAGAGGCTCTCCGCCTTGCCGCGGCGGGTCTCTTACTCTCTAATCGTCATTCACAATTATATAGTATGCTGTCTGCCCGGCGTTTTGACAAGTCGAACCCGTCAGCCCCAAAAGCAGAATCGCTTTGGTTGACTTGTTCGGAAAATTGCCTTAAATTCAAATTATTACGGTACCAATAAAAGGAGGAGTTCCATTGGCAAATACGAAATGGCAGATTGACGCGGCGCACTCTCATGTAACATTTACGGTGAAGCACATGATGATCTCGAAGGTCCGGGGATCGTTCGGCAAGTTTAACGCAGAGGTCGAGGCGGATCCTGAGGATCTTTCCAGTGCCTCTCTTAAGTTCACGATTGATGTGAACTCGATCGACACGGACAGCGAGGACCGCGACAATCACCTCCGCTCTGCAGACTTCTTCGATACGGAGAACCATCCGGAGATCACTTTCGTCTCGACCGACATCCAGCCAGACGGAGACGATGAATACAAAGTGACAGGTGACCTGACGATCAAGGGAGAAACCAAATCCGTCACGCTTGAAGCCGAGTACGAAGGCCGGGCGAAGAACCCTTGGGGCCAGGAAGTCGTCGCATTCTCAGTGGACGGTAAGATCAACCGCAAAGACTTCGGCCTCACTTGGAACCAGGCGCTCGAAACCGGGGGCGTCCTCGTCGGTGAAGACGTGAAGATTCATCTGGACCTGGAGGCGACCGAGGAACAGCCTCAAACAGAAGAAGCAGAAGAAGAAAGCCTCGAATCCTAATTGTTCAAAACGGCCGCCCGTTAATGGGCGGCCGTTTTTTTGCATTAGAAAAGCCGCATCCATCCATTAGAATGCGGCAGGTTCGGCATTTCATGACTCTTCTTCAGCAACTTGCCGAAGTGCCTGCTCAAACACTTCATCGGGCTGGGCACCAGAAATGGCGTATTTGCGGTTGATTACGAAAAACGGGACGCCCTGCACACCGAGCTGACGAGCTTCTTCGATATCCGCCCGGACGTCTTTTTCATAGCGATCAGACTTAAGGACTGCCTCTGCCTCGGCACGCTCGAGCCCCGTCTCTTCAGCGATGTCCGCAAGAACTTCTTTCAGTCCAATTTTCCGGTTTTCGATAAAGTAAGCACGAAGCAGATTTTCCGAAATCTGGTCCGCCTTCCCCTGCTCTTCAGCCCATTTTGCAAGTCTGTGGGCACTGAAGGTATTGGCCGGGCGCATTTTGGAGAAGTTGTACTCGAGACCGACTTCTTTGGCAGCGGCTGTGACATTGGCCGTCATGCCTTCCGCCTGGGCCTCGGTCGTGCCATATTTCCCGGCCAGCACGGAAACCATCGACTGCTCAGATGTTTCCGGAGAATGCGGGTCCAGCTCATAGCTTTTGAAAATGACCTCCGCTCCGGCACCCAAGCCCGTCTTCTCGAGGGCTTGTTCCAGTTTCCGTTTGCCGATATAGCAGAACGGGCAAACATAATCAGACCATACTTCTATTTTCACGTCACCGATCCCCTTCCGTTTTGTCTGTCTTCATTGTAGGGGGATGCTGAGCACGCGACAAGGAATCCGCCCGGCAGAACGCGGGGCAGAACGACAAGTGATTGGAGGATTTACCATTGAATGAACCACTTTGGCTCGACACGGGTTATCCGCGGGATCAGTATCCGGAAGCAGCCGGCTCGCTTCGCTGTGATGTATGTATCATTGGCGGTGGTATCGGAGGAATTGCCGCGGCCGAGCAGCTCGCGAAGGCCGGAAAGGATGTCATCGTCCTGGAGAAGGACCGCATCTTCGGCTCCACGACAAGCCACTCGACAGGAAAAGTGACCGCCCAGCATGACATCATCTATTCCAAGCTGATCAAGCAGTTTGACCTGGAAACTGCACGGACCTATTACCAGGCGAATGAGCGCGCTGTGCGCAGGGCACGGGAGATTGCCCGTGATGACGAAGCCCGCCCTCTTGACTCCATCCTCTATGCCCGCACCCCTCTCGGCACCGAAAACCTCCGAAAGGAATGGGAAGCCTACAAGGAAATCGGCATCCAGGGCGCGTTCGTCAATGAGACGGAACTGCCATTCACCGTTGAGAGCGCTCTGTCGATGCATGACGAACTGCAGATCCATCCTCTCCGCTTCGGCCAGCGCCTCGCACGGATGGCAGCGGATGCGGGTGCCCGCATCTATGAAAACTCCGCCGTTAGGAAGATGAACTTCAAGAAGCGGTTCGTGGAGCTTGAAAACGGCGCTGACGTCACCTTCAATGAACTGATTATCTGCACCCACTATCCGCTGGTCGGCTTCCAAAACCTGAACATCATGAAACTCCAGGTTAATCGCTCCTATATTGCCGCCGCCAAGGTTTCGAAGGAGCTGAAAAACCAGTATCTCGGCGTGGACGCCGACTCCTTGTCGATCCGGACTGCGGGAATCGACGGCCAGGCCTACCTGATGGTCTCTGGCAGCAGCCACCTGGCCGGCATGAAGGAGGACACCGGCGAAAACTACGGTGAACTCTCCGAGCATCTCAGGAAACAGTTCGGTGTAACCGAAGTCTCCCACCGCTGGTCGGCCCAGGACCCACAGACGCCCGATTATGTTCCATACATCGGCCGCATCACGGAAGACCTGCCCCATATCTATATCAGCACCGGCTTCCGGAAGTGGGGGCTGTCCGGTTCGCTTGCAGGGTCTGAAGTGCTACGAGACCTGATCATCGGCCGGCCAAACGAAGCGACTCAATTGTACAGCCCCGGCCGAACCGGCTTCGGCGCGAAACTTCTGCAGGGCATCAAGGTATCCGGTCTGGTCACCGGCGAGTTGGCTACAGGCTATACGGTCCGGCTGGATACGCCGACCTGCACCCATATGGGCTGCAAAACCAGATGGAACGAGGGCGACCGCACGTGGGACTGCCCATGCCACGGCTCCAGATTCCGGGAAGACGGCTCGGTGCTGGAAGGCCCCGCGACGAGGCCCCTCAAACTGTAAATGAATCTCGGGGCTGTCCAATAAGTCCCTAAAATAAAGCAGACGGAGAAAAACGAGTTGTTTTTTCTCCGCCTGTTTTTGTTTTTTATG
>NZ_JCAXEU010000017.1:0-67311 GCF_059758705.1 Bhargavaea sp. GQ12 | reverse complement strand
AACCGTCACCCATCCACTTTACTTCCCACAGCACTTCTTATACTTCTTCCCGCTCCCGCAAGGACACGGGTCGTTTCGGCCGACTTTATCGGAAACAACGGGCTGTCCGGCTCCAGCAGACCCTGAAGCTCCGCCCGACAGCACCTTCAGTCCACCGCTTCCACTAATCTCATTCGGCGTGTGACCGCGATTTTCCCACATCCGGGTCGCGTTCACCATGTCGAAGAACAGGCCGATCAGTTCATTTGCCTGCTTGTCGTCATCAAACACAATGCCTTCATCGTCCAGCAGCAGACCCATCGCCTGTGCGGGCGGCGTATTCGACGCAGCGAGGTACTGGGCATAGTCGACCCAGTTGCTGGCGCGGGTTTCCTCACCAAGGAACAGCTTCCGCTCCGCGAACCTTTGGAATTTCCCCAATTCCGGTGTGACTTCATAATGATCGGCGTCCACATACAGCAACAACTCTTCTTTCTCCGGCACGTAATACGGCTTGCCGTTCGCCTGCTTCGAGTAATAGTCGAACTGCTCGGGATCCAGCAGCTCTTCGTGGATAAATCGGTCGCCCTTCACATGGACAAATCCGCGGTCGAGCCACTCGGCAGCGGACGGGTCCTTCAGTACCGCCGCAAAGTCCGAGTCCGCAAGTGCCGTCCCGTTTTGCTGATTAAACACTTCCCGCACCTTCGTGACCGGCGCGATTCCCCAAAGATGAGTCAGCGCAAGGATATAGTCGACTTTCTCCTGAACACTCCCGTCCAGCTCCGGACGCGGCATGCCGAGAAGGATCTCCTCCCCTACCTCATATGGTGTATGGCCGCGGTGCGCCCAGCTCCGGACATGGTTGTACACGTGGGCGGAGTAGCGCATCAGGTCTTCAAAGTCGTCCGGATCCATCTGCCCAAAATAATCTCCCGCCCGGAGAACCGAGATCAGGTTTTGCAACGCATCTCCCTCTGCCCGATTCGCTGCGGACTGGATCCATCCCTGTAGCTCCGCTACCTCCTCATCATCAAACAAAAGACGCTGACTCACGAATTTGTCCAACGCCTGCGCCTGTGGCGTCATCTCGATGTAGTTGTCGTCCCGGTACCGGAGCAGCTCCTCCGCCTCCGGCACATAAAACGGCTTTCCTTTCGTCGCTTCAAGATAGAGCTCCGCTTCGTCTTCCTGCATCACGGTATCGTGGGCCAGGAATTCCGGTTCAGCCCATACGAACATCCGGTTCATGTCTTCTTCGGACTCCCGGGCCAGTTGCCTTACCTCTTCCGCGCTTACCCGGTCTCCCGTCTGTTCCGTATAGATTTCCGCCACCTTTTCATAGGGAACCATCCCGTATAAATGTGTCGTCGAAGCGATATAGTCGATCAGTTGCTGTCTGTCCATCTGTTTGACACCCCTTCCGTCCATTCCAAGTCCCCCCATTATAACGCGAAAGAGCGGAACGACTTCAATCATTCCCTCTCCAACGTTTCTATGAGAAAATGGAAAAAACCCCGAACGGAAGGTGAAGCCCCATGGACAAATTTAATAAAACCGGCGCACCCGCCATACTTCTCGGCGTGCTGCTCGGCCTTTTGATCGGAGCGGCCATGGACAGTTTCGCCGTCGGTGCCGGAATCGCGATCATCTTTTCGATCGTGTTCAGGAAAAGTGAAGAAGAGGATGAGGAAGATTGATCATCCACAAAAAACCGGCCTCCGCGGCCGGTTTTCTGCTTCCTCATTGTTCTTCGAATGCTTTTTTGATGATCTCGTACGACTGCTTAAGCCGTTCCTCCGACTCCGGCAGATTCCAGTTATTCCAGGTGTATCCCTTGAACGGGCCGATCTTTCCTGAATCAGCCTCCGGCAGTGAATCGACAACTCCGCCGTCTTCTCCGACCATCAGTACACCTAGGCCGATCTGGTCGATGATGACACTGGCCGATTCCCCATCTTCAGCGAGATTCCCCATAAACTCTTTCATGCTCGGGTCCTTTGACTGAAGAAGCAGCCAGGGAAGACGCAGTTCGATCACGCCCTCCCCTACAAAATAGTCGGCAAGGGAATCATAGTCCTGAGATTCCGGATTGCCGTTGCCTTCACGTAATTTTCCTGTTTCATAAGTTGTGAACGGAATCGTCCGGTCTTCGTTGGCAACCAGATATTCCTTGTTTAGTGTGTATTCAACCGGGATAAACCGGCCGCTGTCATTTACCCGATCAATATCCGGGATCATGCCGAGTTTCTTTCCATACAGATAGTGGTGGAAATCATAGTACGGATCGATCAGGAGCTGGGATTCCTCGCCATTCAGATTAGCGATGAACTCCATGCCGTCTGAAAATGCCGCACCCTCTACTCCATCAATTGTTGTGTTCCCCTGATCCGGCACTGTATCCAAGAGCACAACCGGATGCCCTTCTTCTCCGGGTTGTGCATCAAGCCGCACATACAAATACCGCTCATCGTGGTCGACATACACCGCCCGAATCGCTCCATCCTCTTTCTTATACAACGGTTCCCCTTTCCAGTCAGATACCTCCCCATCAACCTTGACCTTCAGCCGGTCAAAGCTGAGGAGACCGAACTGCTGCTCGTTCGTCTGGGCATTCGACCAGAATGGCCTGCGGTCAGGATTGTCGTAGTCCATCGTATTCCACGTGCGCTTGAACCACTCATCCTGCCAGGTAAAGATCAGGCCACCCATCATGCCTTCCTGAATAATATCTTCATAAAGGTGTTGCAGTACTTCCCCCTGCTGCCTCTCCGACATAAATCCCTGATTCCAGCCGAACGGATTTTCATGGGTCCTCCCTCTCGATGCCGGAATCCCGAACTCGGCGATCAGGATAGGCATACGATGCGCTTCGTGCAGTTCCTTTAGGTAGGCGGCATAGTTATTCGGCTCTCCCCGGTGGTCGCGGAATTCCAGATAGCGCCGCTCATAGTTCAGAAAGTCCGGATAGTACGGGTAGACATGATAAGACGCGAACATGCCGGCTTTTTCCATCACGCCCTTCGTGTATATCAGATTCGGATCAACCGGGACAAGGTCCTCCTGCTCAGCGGATTCTGCAGGGTGATCCAGCAGATCCGTCGTGACCCAGTTTGTAAAGCTCATCGCCCGAAGCGCCCCGTATTCCTTATATTCATAGGCCGACATCCATTCCATCTGCTCCGCAAGCCAGAATTCAAATGGCCTCGCGCCTTCCGTCCGATAATAATCCCCTTCGAAATCACCGATTCCGGCATGTTTGCCGTTTGTCTCTTGAACCATGTACGGATACCATTCAACCCCGATCAACCATGCGCTCACCCACTCCGAGATGTCTGCGTCATAATAACCGGACGCATGACCCGGTCGGTGAGGCAGGTCGGCGTTACCGTGGACAACATCGACGATCCGATGAATCTCTTCACGAAAGTCAGTCAGATTCTCCTCTTCGAATGCATCCAGTGATTCCACCAGCTTTTCCTCGTTGATCCAGACGCCATGCATCACGTAAAGCGGGTTGTCATGCGACTCGTTGTATGCCTTCAAGGCGCGATAAAAGCCCGGCGGGTGGAGGGTGTATACACGTATGGTGTTGGCATTCATGTCACCGATCATTTCAAACCATCGGTAATATTCTTCCTCGGTGATGGCCGCCTCTCCCGGAAAATGGCCAGGCTTGCCCATGCCGATGTTAACGCCCTTCACCGTCATTGGCGCCCATTCTCCATCTGAGAACACCTCCAACCGGTCTCCGGACATTCTTGATATCTGATTCGGGCCATCTTTCGTCTCTTTTTCAGCAATCCGCTCTTCTTCGTCAAATCCTTCCAGAAGCGCGCTCATCATGGGCACATAGGCCGACCAGTAAAACGCATCATCCGAAAATGCATTCAATACACGGTACACGCTGGGCAAGCCTTTCATCTGATAGAAGGTGGGCACTTTCGGAACATCGTTGTAATCACCGGCGAAGTACAATGTCCTCGCTTCTCCGGATTGTTTTCCGATCACTGCCGCGAACGTTGCCGGGATTCCCTGCTCCTCCAAAACTTCACGGCCCTCATCGGTCAGCCCCCAATCATACTCTGCCAAGGCCACGCCGCCCTCTTCGGGGACCACGATATCAAACCAGTAATCGTATCGGGTAATGCGGTCAATGCCAAAGCGTTCCTTCCCTTCTTCCGTAAAGGCCAGGCGGATGCCCTCACCGGTCAGATGTTTCTCGCGCTCCAGCACAACAATCGAGCTATCGAGATCATTCACAAGCAAAAAACCGGGTCCGGAATAGTTCCACTCCCCGTCCATATCATCAACGGCCCGTTGCGGAATTTCCTCGTTTTCACGGTAGTCCAGCTCGTCAAAAAACCTGCCGGTCCATCCATCCCAGCCGACCCCGAGCGTACGCATCACCTTCTCACGCACCTCGGATTCCGTTGGGGAAGCGAATGTATTGTATTCGGCGATCAGGAGAACCGGATCATCAGTCCGTAACCTTTCTTCAATTGCTGACCATTCATCAGCCTGAAGTCCTCCATAAACCTTTTCAGAGCGGGCACCTTTTCTCTCTGTCCCCAAATCCTCCTCGTACACCCCATATGTATCCGCCAGATAAATCAAGTCTGTATCACTGTAGTCCTCCGGCAGCGGATCTTCCTGTTTTTGAACCGGATCGAACCCCGAATAATCGGTCGCGTAGGCGTAGTCCTCGCCCCCGGATTTCCGGATTTTCAAGTGGTTCAGCACCCAGTTGAGTCCGAGGTGCTCCCGATACGTTTCATCCGGCACTGTCTTATCAATCACAGTGACAGAAAGGGGACGGCTGTCCTTCATAAACCAGAGTAGGACCGGCAGGATCAGAACGATCAGTACCCCTGCGACAATCAGATAAAACTTCTTCATTCAGACATCCCCTTTGTTGCACCGACCCGTTCCATGTCGCCCCAGGAGCGGATGCGGAACATGGAACGGACAAGACCCTCAACCCGCCAGAACAGGGTCAGCGGCTTGTACCAGACCACTTCTGTAAGCGACAAGGCCATCATTCGCAGCACATCCCGCCTTTTCGGAAAGGCATTCAGGCTCCAGGACTCAAGCAACACCGAACCGACCGAGAACACCGTTCCATACAAGATGAACAGTAGCATGAGCAACACCGCGTATTCATAATAGATTCCGCCCATGAAAAACGCAGTGATGACGTATAGATAACCACCCAACTCGATCATTGGCCCCAGGCATTCGACGAACCAGAAATACGGAAACGACAGCATTCCGACCGTTCCGTACTTCGGATTCAGCGTCATCTTTTTGTGCTGCCAAAGACTTTCCAGGAGACCCTGATGCCAGCGCCTCCGTTGCCTGCGGAGGACGCTGAGTGTCTGCGGCGCTTCCGTCCAGCACACCGGATCCGGAACAAATTCCACCTGGGCGTCTTCTTTTCTTTCTTTGATGAGCCGCTGGATTTTCACGACCATCTCCATGTCTTCACCAATCGTCTCAGTGTTATAGCCACCGGTTTCAATCGCGTATTTTTTCGAGAATACGCTGAAAGCACCGGAAATGATCAGCACCATGTTCAGCCGGCTCAGCGCAATCCGGCCCATCAGGAATGCCCGCAAATACTCCACGACCTGCATGACGACAAGCGGTCGCCCGGACATGCGGATCTCCGAAACGACACCGTGGTCAACCGCCATGCCATTCACAATCCTCACATTCCCGCCGGCCGCGACCACCTTGCCTCCCGATGTCATGATCGGCTTCATGACCCGGATCAGGGAATTCACATCCAAGATGGAATCACCGTCGATGGTGCAGAAATAAGGGAAGCGCGCATAGTTGATGCCGACATTCAATGCGTCTCCCTTGCCGCCGTTCTCCTTACGGATCAGCCAGAGGTTCGGATGGATCCGGGAGCGATAAAGCTCGGTTACCCTTGCCGTAGAGATTTGTGGATTCACAGGTTTTTCCGCCAGGACCATATCAAAACGCCGGATGACTGCGGCAGCCGTCCCGTCTGTTGAACCGTCATCAATAACTAGCAACTCTGTCTGCGGATAATTCAGGTTGAGGAGCGAGTGGATACTCCCGACCACTCCCGCCTCCTCGTTATAGGCCGGAACAAGGATCGACACCGGCTTGGAATAAAAAGCCTGGATAAACCGGTCATCCGACTCCCTCCGGTCCAGCCGGCGCTGCCGCCTGAGGTCGGTGAACGCGAACAGGAACATCGCGCTGTACGTCGCGATGACCACCAGCATATAAATGAAAATCAGCCCGCCGAAAAGCTTCATGATGAATTCAATCACCGTCTCCACCCGGATACCTCCTCTCCATCATTTTGATCGGCAGTCTTCGCGCCATAGATTTTTTTCGAAAGTGTCAAGATTTCCTGACGGACAAGCCATGACGGATCTTCCTTGAGCTGCTCAGCAAATACGGCCGCCTCTCCGGGATGAAGCCGGTGAAGCATTCTCCCCGCCAGAAAACGTTCTTCCCAGACAGTCGAGTTAATCGCCTGCTTCAATATCCGGTCCGGAGTCCTGATTCCCAATGCATCGATTGCCCGCAGTGCCCGGATACGGGTCTCGTCATCCGGGCTATCCAGCAGTCCTTCAAGGAATGGCAGTTTAGCGAGGTCCTGCCGCATGCCAAGCACTTCGATGAGCGCGTAGCGGAGCACCGGCTCCAGATCCGGAAAGCGTTTTCCCGCCTGCTCAAACAGGTGGTCCGGCATTAGGAAAAACAGCTGACGGGCCTCATATTCCGTCAGTTTCCCAAGATGTCTTTCTGTCCGTTCCAAGAAGAGGTCAGGTTCAAACTGCAACTCGATCATCAGCAACTGGAAGGTTTCTTCGGCGGACAGCTTCTTGCGATCCAGCTTCCTTAAGTCCTCAAGCAAATTGCTGATCTTAAAATCTTCTATCCGGTACAGCGCGTTCATCCGAGTGCTCCAGTCCCGGCTTCTCAGATTTTTTCTATATAAGTCCGCCAAGTACGTCTCCGCAAACCCACGAATCCGGCCGTTGATCTCCGGATCGGATAAATTCTTCATATAGGAACGGAATATCTCCTCGACCGCCATCCGTTCTGCCTCATTTTCGGGCACCAAAGATGCATCCGCTTCTTCAAGTCCGCGAAGCACCCGGTACCACTTGATCCGATTCCGCTCCACATAAGCCACTGCGGCCTCCTGTTTCCTGTCTTCGACCCACCGTGCGGCAAACAGATAGATCGTGAGCACCGCCAAGAGTGACAGCATGGCCACCACAGCCCAGAAAACCACCGTGATCGGTACCGCCATCATGACCACAGCCTCGCAAAAAGACGTTTTACCTGTGCCTCAAACAGCCGGAGGTTAAATGGTTTCGTCAGGTAGCCGTCCGCTCCGCTCTCATAGCCATAGGTCATGTCCTCCTCGGATTGCCGCCTGGTCATCATCAGAATGATGAACTTCTCATCATTCGGCATGGCGCGAAGTGTGTGCAGGACATCAAGCCCGTTCTGTCTCGGGAGGAGGTCGTTCATAACAACCAGGTGGGGATGCGCGGAACGTGCCCATCCTGACTCAAGGAACGACTGCCCGTCTTTGAATGTACGGATATCCAGTCGGACATTCGGGACTTCCAGTTGACCCAGTGCCGTCCCCAGGACTTCTCGGAATAAGTCGTCTGGGTCTAGAACAGTTACTTTCACCTCTTCGGGCAGGCGCTTGAACTCCGGGTCAACGACTATTGATACCTGCTCCTCTTTGCCGGCAACGGTCCGCATCTTTTCCAGTGCAGCTTTCAGTTCCACGTCCGGATGCACGACTTCCATAACCGCCGCCTTAATCTCTCCAACTTCCCGGAACAGGCGGTTGAGGAAGCCTTTTGCCTCGGATGCTCCGCTCATCGGCAAAAGAAGGCCCCATTCCCCAGGAATATCCGTCCGGAACAGCAGATCGGTTGTACGGGCGAGCTGCTTCAGCTGCACAGCTGTCCTGTCCTCTGCCTCCTCCGGTATCAGCAGAACAACCGTCATCGTACGCCGATTGCGTACAACATTTGCCTTCAATAGATTGAATATGTATAAAAGCCTGGTTCCCTCAAGGACTTCCGACGCGACCGGCATAGTGAGCGCTCCTTTCCAATCTTCTCCTTCTATATTAATACTCTATTTCCCAGCAATGTCCATACAAGAATCATATACACTGAAAATTCCGAAACTTAATTACCGTTCAAACCGTATAACCGGGTAAGGGAGTGAGCGTAAATGGAAGAAAAGTCTAAGAGGTCATTTAACTGGGCCGGTATTCCCATTGGACTCATGCTCGGAATATCCACAGGAATCGCACTGGACAGCTGGGCACTCGGACTCTCATTCGCCATCACCTATTCCGTGATTTTTTCTGCCGCTTTCAACGCGAATAATAAGAAAGATTAAGAGGGAGAGGTTGCTCCCCGCCAATAGGAGTGAACCAATATGGGAGAAAAACTGAGAAGCACGTTCAATGGTTCAGGAATTGCCATCGGATCTGTATACGCCGTTGTCTTTGGCATGCTGTTCGAGAATATCGCCATGGGAATTTCACTCGGCCTCGTCTTCTCGATCATCTTCAGCGGCGTCTTTGATGAAGATAAAAGGAAAAGACGAAATCAGTGTGACAGCTGATGGGAGAAAAAAGGAAGGCCAATGACAATTGGACTTGGCTTACGATGGGAATGTGCATCGGGCTGCTGGCCGATATCCTGTTCGACACTATGCCGTTCGGTATCCTTGCCGGATTCGCATTCGCCCTGATTTTCGCTCCAAAACCGTAAAAAGCCGGCCCCAGCGGCCGGCTTTCTCATTAATGAACTCCATTCAGATAATCGATCGCAAATCCGCTCATGGCGGTGATCCCCGTCGGAATCGCGCGCTCATCAAAGACGATGCCCGGGTTGTGGAGCGGCAGGTGTGTCCGGCTGTCTTCATCGTCCCTCGTGCCGAGGCGGAACAGCATGCCGGGAATATGTTCGAGATAATAGGCGAAGTCTTCGCTGCCCGTCGAAGGCACTTTGAGATAATCGATGTTCTCTTCGCCGATCCGGTCTTTCAGCGACTGTTCCAGCAATCCGGTCAGGTGCGGGTCATTGATGACCGGCGGACAGCCGGCTCCCTTGAAGTCGACTTCCGCTTCCGCGTTTGAGGCGGCGGCAACGTGGTGGGCAATTTCGGCCATCCGCTTTTTGATGTAGTCGCGAGTGGTCTGATTAAGAGTCCGGACCGTTCCGGAGATGTTCACTTTCGTGGCGATGACGTTGTTTGCCGTGCCCCCGTCGATCTGTCCCGCCGTAATGACGGCCGGTTCGAACGGCGACAGGTTCCGTGAAATGATGCGCTGGAACATATCCACGACGTCCCCTGCGACTGGAATCGGGTCAACGCTTTTCTCCGGATGGGCACCGTGTCCGCCCGTGCCCTTCACCGTCACGTGGAATGTGTCGTTCGCCGAAGTCATCGGGCCCGGCCGGATTCCGATTTTCCCTGCCTCCGTCGATGGCCACGTATGGAGGCACACCGCATGGTCAGGTTTCGGATTCTCGAGTACCCCTGCCTCGATCAGCTCTGTCGCGCCGCCTGCCCTCTCTTCGGACGGCTGGAAGACGAACTTAATTGTTCCTTTCCATTCATCCCTTGTGCGCTCGAGAACTTTTGCGGCACCAATCAGCACAGTCGTATGGACGTCGTGTCCACAGGCGTGCATGACATTGGGTTTTTCAGACTTGAACTCGACACCTGATTCTTCATCAATCGGCAGCGCGTCAAGATCCGCCCTCAGCATCAGCACCGGTCCTTCGCCGGCCTTCCCATGCATCAGGCCGACTGCACCTGTCTCGAGTCCCAGCTCCTGCCACTCGATTGACGTGTCTTTCAGCTGTTCCTTTACAAATTGGGTCGTCTCGTATTCCTCATGGCTCAGCTCCGGATGCGCATGGATATGCCTGCGGATCCGGATCATTTTATCCTTTATCTCCTCAACGATTTCTTGAATCTCCATCGAATCCTCCATTCTGTAATTAGGTTTGGATAATATCTCCCGATACCCTTCTATTACCCGCATCCGGCAGGAGGTATGTATGACAAAAAAGCGGGGGATCGCTCTCCCGCCCAAATGATCACTTTTCCGATGGGCCTGGTGATAGCCGGCGGTACACCCATTCCAGGACCCCGTCACCCCGCATGCGCTTTGAAGCCGCGGCCCGGAGTGTGTGGAGCACTTCCTTCTCGCCAAAATCATTGATCAGCTCAAGCAGGCAATCATAGGCAAACAGATCCAGCGGGGCGATTCTCGCATCATAGAAAAGAAGAATTTCATTCACCGGATCGATCCGGTGTAAAAGCTGCTGTTCCATCCCTTCCGCTCCCTTCGCAATCTTTCTGTTTATATAGGCAGCCGGGTTCGGATGGATACAGCAAATAGCCCCTGCTCATCTTTAAGCAGGGGCCGGGTTCAGTTGTCTTCAAAGTTCCGCTGTCCGTCCCGTTTGACGAGATGATAGCGTTTTTTCGGTTCACGGATCAGGAGCAGCCGGATGTCACGTCGTTCAACGAGCTGATACTTAAAACGCAGCGCTTTCTGGAATTGGTTATGGAAGCTAAACCGGCTGACGGGCAGTGTTACTGTGTGACCGTTCGTGAGTGTCACGCACGTCTTCCCCTTTTCCACCGATTCATAGCGATCGATGTGGTGCAAGGCAAACCATGTACAATCTTCCCTCGACGGCGAAGTGGTCGGGAAGAGGATGATTGTCTCCTCTCCCTCGATCCGGACGGGCGTATTATGCGTTCTCGACAGGATGTAATTGGCGCCGTCCCGCGCTCCGCGGAAACTGGTTCCCTGCGTCTTCAGCGTACGGTCTATCAGTTGAGTCGGACTGGCCCCGACTGTGATATACTCTTCCGGCAGCAGCACCTTGGCGTGCAGGTCCCCAAAAGTGTCGTACTCCGGAACAATTCCCATGGTCTCCTCTCCTATCAAGAACATCGCTGTTCTCATGCCCCCATCCCCTTTGGTCTGATTTTTCCCGCTTGCTCATCCGGAAAATCTCTAAAGCGTTGGTGCATCCATTCTCTACATGCCGGCGTTCACCCGTTTCATTCCCTTCACCTCGCACCCCTCAACTAAGAAAAAGGAACCAGACTGACAAGGAAGCAAATGACCCATAAAAATCCAAATCATTGGAATAAATGAGCGATGATTCCCTTTCTGAGTCTATTATAGATAAACCGATTAATAAAAGTCTATCTATTTTGACAATTTAAGAAAAGAATTGCTGAATATTGTCGTTGAGCGCGTATTTCGGCTAAATTGAACACCCGAAGGAAGTTGATCATCAATTTGAATCAGGAGGACTAAATACGGGAATTTCCGTTTTATTTTCCGAATGAATAATAATCAATAGAAATCAAGATAGATTCCGTAATTATTTATCAGAAAATATCATGTTTTAGAAAATCTTTTGTCGTAGAATCATAGTCTTCTCCCCTATACGATTGGATTAGATTCGTTGAAGTGTTTTTGTAAGCGCTTCAACAGCGAGGGGGATGAACGGTTGAAAACGAAATGGCTAGCAATTGTAGGATGTTTGATGTTGCTGACTCTAACGGCGTGCGGTCAGGGGGAGATAGCAGACGGGGTAGCCGAAGCGTCAGGCGAAACCGCTGAGCTCCGTTTTGGTCATTCGGCGCCGGCCACTGACCCTGGCGGCCTATTTGCGGATAAGATCGCTGCAGATGCGAAGGAACAGACAGATGGTGCTTTGGGCATCAACGTATTCCCGGGCAGCCAGCTTGGCGGCGAGGTCGAAATGGTCGAGCAGGTTCGTGCCGGGACAATCGATATCGCACTTGTCACTTCCGGTGCATTATCCAACTTCGTCAGTGACCTGGCCGTACTGGATCTGCCTTTCCTGTTTGAAGACCTCGAACACGCACAAACCGTGCTGAACGGCGAAGTGGGTGACGAGTTCAAGGCACAGGCAAGTGAACAGGGCCTCAAGATCCTCACTTTCTTCGATTACGGCGTGGCCAATATCGCCAACAACAAAGTGGATGTCACCTCTGCCGCCGACATGGATGGCCTGAAGATGCGCACGCTCGAGAACGAGATTTTCATCGACACGTTCAAGGCCCTTGGCTCCGATGCGGTTCCGATCCCTTACCCTGAGCTGTACACATCAATCCAGCAGGGTGTCGTCAACGGAACCGATGCGCTCAATGTCACGATGACGGGAGGCAAGCTTTATGAAGTCACGAAGCACTTCTCCAAGGTCAGCCTAAGCTACCGTGCAGGTGTCATCGTCATGAACCAGTCGAAATACGATAGTCTGCCTGAAGACATTAAAGAAAAGCTGGATCAGGCAGTAGCAGACGGGACTGCCCACTATCATGAAACGATTTATCCGGAATATGAAGCATCTGCCGATAAGCTAATGGAAGACAACGGCGTCAAGATCATCGAGAAAGAAGACATCGATGTCGACTCCTTCAAAAAAGCCGTTGAACCGGTCTACGAAAAGCATGAATCCGAGTTCGGCGATATCGTGGAACGGATCCGGAACGCTAAATAATGCCTGAAAGGCGGTCGGTTAAGGAGGAGATCAAATGTTTTCCAAAGTCATCCGAGTCCTCAATAAAATTACGGAATATCTGACCATGGGGTTTTTATCCCTCATGGTCATCATTATCTTTATGCAGATCATTTCAAGGGAGCTGTTCGGTTCCTCCTTCCCATGGGTGGAGGAAGCCGCCAGATATCTGATGGTCTGGACCGCTTTCCTGACAGCAGGCTTCACCTATCAATATGCGGCCCATATGAGTATTGATGTCATTGCAAAGCGGCTGGCCGGTATGGCAGATCGAGTCATAAAGACGGTCGTATTCTTACTCTGCCTCGCGTTTCTCTGGATCCTCTTCTCTAAAGGGATGGACCTGGTCAACAGCTCCGCGGGAATCAGATCGACTGCACTGGAGTTGCCGATGTCCTTCGTATATGCGGCACTGCCGATCAGCGCCGTTCTGCAGGCCCTCAATCTATTTGACCTTTACTTTTTCAAGAAGGAACCGGTTAAGACTGCGGAGGTGATGGAATGAGCATCCTGCTGCTCATCGTCCTTTCCGTCCTGTTCTTTCTAAACGTCCCGATTGCCATCTCGCTTGGACTGTCCACGACATTGATTGTGCTGATGACGGGCACACTCGACTTGAGCACTCTGCCCCACCGGATGTTCACAACACTCGACTCCTTCCCGCTTTTGGCTGCACCGTTTTTCATACTGGCGGGCAAAATTATGGAACACGGCGGGATTTCGGACAAGATCGTCAGCTTCGCCAACAGCCTGGTCGGCCATTTCCGCGGCGGGCTTGGACATGTATCGATTGTCGCGTGTATGTTCTTTGCCGCCCTCTCAGGATCTGCGGTCGCGACAACGGCGGCTGTCGGCGGACTGCTTGTCCCCGCGATGGTAAAGGCAGGCTATGACCGGGGATTCTCTGCCTCGGTACAGGCTGCGGGCGGAACGACAGGCGTCATGATTCCGCCGAGCGTCCCGATGGTCATGTTTGCGGTCAGTGCCGGTGTTTCCGTCGGAGACTTGTTTATTGCGGGAATCATTCCCGGAATTTTTGTCGGGCTTACGCTAATGATCTGGACATACATCTATTCGGTGCGTGCCAAAATTGAGATCAAGCAACGTGCCAGTTTGAAAGAAATCCTGACTTCATTTGCCCAGTCGGTTCTGGCCATTCTCATGCCGATTATTATCCTGGGCGGCATTTATGGAGGTTACTTTACGCCGACAGAGGCATCTGTGATTGCCGTTGTCTACGGACTCCTGGTCGGGACACTCGTCTATCGCCAAATCAGCTGGAAGGTGCTCAAACAGATTTTGCTTGAGACGGTCACTGTTGTTTCGGCGCTATCGTTTATCATCGCAACGGCTTCATTTTTCGGTTTCTACTTAACGATCGAGCAGGTCCCCCAGCAGATCGGCAATTTGATTACAAACGCCAATATCGCCCCAATTGTCGTGGTGCTGCTGATCGTGGCACTGCTTATGGTCGTCGGCATGTTCATGGATGAAATATCGGCCATCATCATTTTGACGCCGATCCTGCTTCCGGTGGTCGTTGCCATCGGCATGGATCCGATCCATTTCGGGGTCATCATGGTCATCAACCTCGCGATCGGGCTGCTCACTCCGCCTGTCGGCCTCAGCATGTTCGTCGCCGCCAAAGTGGCGAACATTCAGCATGACAAGCTGATCAAGCCGCTCCTGCCGTTTATCTTCATCCTCGTGATCGACGTATTCATCCTGTACATGATTCCGGAGATTTCGCTTGGACTGCTGGAGCTTCAGAAAAAATAAAACGAAGGAGGACGCCCTGCGGCGTCCTCCTTTACGTCTAAATGGAGTTAGGGGTCAAATACGTGAAAGTACAGTAAGTGGTCACGAAAGTATACAAACAGCCCTCGAAAGTACAGTAAGCTGCGTGAAAGTACACCAACGACCCGGACTGCCCATTCCGAATCCGGATCCGACATTAACGCTGCACAATCAGCGGTCCCTTGATGACGTTTTTAATCTCCGATACCGGCAGATCGTTCTCGATCAGCTGGACCATGACTTTCATATAGCGGTGGATGTGATGGAAAAAGTGCTTGTAGCCGGCGCACAGATAGTTCAGACCGGAATCCCCGTCCGGTGTTTTCAGGAATCGGTGCTTCGGGCACTCCCCGTTGCAGGCAAACCGCACTTCGCAACCCTTGCAGTAATCCGGAAGCGTATCGCGCTTTGCATCACCGAAGGCCCTCTGGCGCTCGGAGTCCATCATCGCCGCGAACGTGTCTTCCTCGATATTCCCAAGCTTAAAGTCCGGATACATATAATGGTCGCAAGAGTAGACATCTCCGTTATGCTCGACGATTCCCGCCCGGCCGCAGGTCTCCGCGAACACGCAAGACGTTGCGGGGAGCCCGAGCCAGGCGGTCAGTGCATGCTCGAAGTTCATGACATGGACGTCTCCCACATCATGGTGGACCCACTCATCAAAAACCTCGGTCAAAAACTCCCCATACTGTTTTGATCCGACCGTCCATGCAGACACCGCCTGCTGGATCTCATCCTCCTCAATACTCGGCGGAACAGCGTGCCGCAAGCCGAGCGCCATCGCCTTTGCATCCGGAAGCCTCTCGATGATCGGGATAAACTGGATGAACTTGACCCCTTCGTCTTTGAAAAACTGATAGATTTCCGTTGCCTGGTGCCCGGATTCCCTCGTCACGCATGCCAGTACATTGTATTCGACGCCATATTCCTGGAGTTTTTTTAATGACCGATGCACCTTCTTGAATGTAGGCTGTCCCCCCCGGTCCACCCGGTAAAAGTCATGAATGTGCTCCGGCCCGTCGATGCTCAGGCCGACGAGGAAGCGGTTTTCTTTCAGGAACTTGAACCATTCGTCTGTCAGAAGTGTCCCGTTTGTTTGGAGTGAGTTGACGATCCGTTTGCTGCCTGCATATTTGTTCTGATACTCGACGACTTTCCTGTAAAAATCCAGCCCCATCAATGTCGGTTCGCCGCCCTGCCAGACGAACGGGATCTCTTCTTCCTTCTGGCTGCGGATATACCCCTCGATATACGTTTCCAGAACCTCATCGGACATCTTGAAGCGGGTCTTCGGAGCGAATAAAGATTCCTTCTCCGTGTAAAAACAGTAATGGCAATCCAGGTTGCAAAGCGGTCCAGACGGCTTTGCGATCATATGGAATCCATCTGTCTGCACAAGTGCCTGTTCCATCTCTCTTCCCCCTCAATATGTAGAAAATGGGATTCAGGAGCGGTTTCCCGCTCCTGCTCCCTTTCATCAAGTTTATTCCTGGATCTGATAGACGACCTTTTCGATTTCACCTGAGAACGGGAACCCATCCATTCCGGCATAGTCCTTGCTTACCGGGTAGTTCGAGTCATGTCCAATATCAAGGCCTTCGAATGAGACTTTGAACCGGTGCGTCTGTTCGATCTCGACGGTACCCGAAGGCTTGCCGTCCACCAGCAAGGTCGCTGTGCCGCTGTTTTCTCCGTTAAGCTCAAAGTCCAATTTCACTTCCGCTTTTCCTTCCGGCAGAGGCTGTGATGATTCGATCCGGTAAACGGAATCCCCTCGGTTGTATTCATATACGGCCTTGTCATCTTTGACGTAGAGCGCATAGCCGCTTTCAGAACTTCCGAGTGCTGCAAGCACCCCTTCTTCGTCACCCGCCGGCCGGTCGATCGGCACTGTGATCGAATATGACTTATTCAGGATAAACGGTGTCGCGCCTTCCGGAAGTCTGGACATGCCGTCATAGAAGATGAACTCGGATTTTGCCCGGAGGGAATCTTCCGGTGTGAACAGGAAGCCGTCCCCAGCAATGTCCGTCATCGGGTAGACGCCGTATTCCTTGGTCTTTCTCGAACAGCTTCTGGAGCTTTTTCAGCTGTTTTGGATGTTCTGCCGCCAGGTTCACCTGTTCAGTTGGGTCCTCGGATATATGATACAGTTCCCAAACATCTTCTTCGTATGGGGTTTTCGGTACATGGCGGGCAATTGCCTTCCAGCCGTCATGGTAGATGGCGCGCTGGCCATTATTCTCGAAATACTGGGTTTTGCGGACTTCCGCTTCAGGATCTTTAAAAGTCGGAACAAGGCTCTTGCCATGAAGTTTCATCTGCTTGACGCCGTCGATCTCCTTTGGCAAATCGATGCCCATCAGCTCGTAAACTGTCGGCGTGATGTCGGAAACATGGACGTATTGGTCACGGACTTCTCCTTTTGCCTTGATGCCTTTCGGATACGAAATGATCAATGGTGTCCGGATTCCCGCTTCATACATCGTCGACTTGTACAGCTTGAAAGGCGTATTGCTCACCTGCGCCCATCCTTGAGGGAATTCCGATTTTGTCTGATCAGAACCGATCTGGTCTTGTTTTTCATAGATCGTCTCAAACGGCTCGGCGATATCGTTATAGGCCAGGGTATGGTTGATCGAACCGGTCGCTTTCCCCATCGGACTCGCCCCGTTATCGGACAGGAAGACGAACATCGTGTCATCCAGCTCGCCGGTCCGCTCGAGCGTATCAATCAGTTTTCCGATTTGCTCATCCGTATGGGTCATGAATCCTGCATAGGCCTGCTGGAACTGGGCAAAGGCCTCTTTTTCCTGATCATTCAGGCTGTCCCATTCCGGAACGCCCGGATTGCGTGGTGCCAGTTCGGCGTCTTCCGGAATGATCCCCATTTCCTTCTGCTTCTCGAACCGCTGCTTCCGGATTTCATCCCAGCCTTTGTCATAAACCCCGTCATACAGATCAATGTATTCCTGTGGAACCTGGACAGGCTGGTGCTGTGCACCGAACGCCAGGTAAAGGAAGAACGGCGTATCCGGGTCAAACGAAGCCTGGTCGGTGACGTACTGGTTGGCCTGCCTCACGATATCCTCGGAGAAGTGATAGTCCGGATCATTCGCCGTCTCGATGAATGAGTTGTCCTGTACAAGTTCCGGCTTATACTGATCGGAGGAATCTTCAAGGAAGCCGTAAAACCGGTCGAATCCTTTCTGGAGCGGCCAGTTTTCATACGGGCCCGCCGCGGTCGCCTGATGGGAAGGAGCGAGATGCCATTTCCCTAACGCATACGTATTGTAGTCGTTCTCCTTCAATACTTCCGCGATTGTCCCGGCCGATGGATCGATGCGCCCTCTCTTGTTTGGATTGTCAGGCCCCATGTCAAAGTTGGCCACGGTCGCCATACCGAAAGAATGTGAATTGCGCCCCGTCAGCAGTGAAGCCCTTGTTGGTGAACAGACCGGCGCCACATGTGCGTTGTTATACCTGAGGCCATTGTCTGCCAACTTGTCCAGGTTCGGCGTCTGGATTTCTGATCCATAGGACGCCAGATCGGAGAAGCCCGAGTCATCAAGCACGATATAGACGATGTTCGGTTTTTCCGCGGACTGCACCGCATCTTTTCCTTCATCTTTCTTAGCCGCATTACCGGGAGCAGCCCCTTGGTCCGGTGCAGCTGCCTTCGCCCCGCAGCCGGCCAGCATCAATGCGATCGCCGAAGTGAACGCGGCTGCTTTGGCCCAAGGCGGCATTCGAAGAACATTGTAATAAGACTTCAATAAATCCCCCTCCTAAATGAATTGCGCATCGTTTCGGGTAATCAATTCACTGGAACACTTTCCGGCTTTTCAAGATCCGCATCAGGATCCAGCGCCTCCATTTCATCCAGCCGGACGTTTTTCGTCTCGGGGAATACCCAAGCCCATAGTGCCAGCGCCAGGAACAGCACCGCTCCTCCCAGGATGATCGGCTTGTATCCGTAAATCGGGAATACAGCAGCTGTGATAAGCGGCGGAATTGCAGAGAGTCCGCGTCCGATCTGCAAAGCCCAGGAAATGCCGGTCACCCGCAGATCCGTCGGGAAAATCTCACTGAACAGCGATCCGAAAACCGCCGCTCCATTCGAGCCGAAATACAGGAAGAAAATCGGAACCAGGATCCAAAATGAATTAATAAGACTGGTCCACGTGAAATACAGGGCAATACCCCCGAGCGCAGCCACCACTCCCAGATAAGAGAGCGTGATTCTCCTGCCCCATTTGTCGGTCGTGTATCCGGCAATTACTGCACCTACCAGCCCTCCAAGCGCCGTAAAGAATAACCACCATCCGGTCGCGCCCATTTCAAACCCTTCGTATTCAACCAGATAAGTCGGCAGGAAGTTGGTGATTCCGTAGTAGGCAAAGTACTGCAGGACCGCTGCAATCAGCGCAATGGTGAACGGTTTCCAGAATCGTTTCAGCCCATATTTTTTAGTCCATTTCACTTTGACGATGTCCGTATTTTCTTTTACCTCTTTTTCCCATACAGCAGATTCTTCTACGTCTTTCCGAAGGTATAAAGCAAATAAGATTGGAAGGGCCGACAGGATGAACGTCCAGCGCCATCCGATCAGCGGCAGGATGAACCCGCCGACCGTGGCTCCCATGAAGATTCCGATATAGGCGCCGCTGTACAGCATGCTGCTCCAAAAACCCCTTTGCTTTGAAGGCACCGTTTCACTCACGAGTGCCTGCGCGGCTCCGTACTCCCCTCCCAGACCAAAGCCTGCAATCGCGGTCCAAAGTATCAGCCATTCGTAATTGAAGGTGAACCCACGCATCAGCGTGGCGAGCGTAAAGATCACCAGTGTGGCGATCAGGATCTTCTTCCTGCCGACTTTGTCGCCCAAGTAACCGAATACGACTCCGCCGACCGCAAGAAAGGCCAGCTGGACGGAGAAGATTGAAGCTACCTGTACGGTCGATAATGACAAAGCGGCCGCCATCGGGATGACAAGGAAGCTCAGCAGGAAAATCTCGTAGTAGTCAAAGATCCATCCTATGTAAGCCCCGAAAAACGCCTTGTATTTCGGCTTATCCATTTTTTCCTCTTGCGCATGTATGGTCGCCATAAGATCCCCCTCGCCTGTTTGATTGTAAAAACATGGTCCATCCCTTCAGAAAAAGAGAAGTCCGGCGGTGTCTATGACGCAAATGCCTATATCTAAAGGTTTTTGCGTCCACCATCGGACTTTCTCCAATTTCAATCAACAGTCTTGTCTAGACCGGCTGATAGGTTTTCAGTTCTTTCTCGTCCGTCGGCCCGATCAGAGACGGGCGGTAACCGTCCTTTTCATGGATCTGGAAACGTCCTGGCCGGATCGTGGCGATCGGCCTTTCATCTTCATGGCCGTGAATCGTTCGCCAATTGCTTTCCTGAAGGAGAATAAGACTCCCCTGATAGCGGGTCAGCCCGATCACGTCCGCCACAAAAGGCAACTCCATGATCTTCGCCAGCCTGTAAGCCAGTTCTCCTGCGTTTCCCCCATGAGCGGCGACCACCATGTGGGGGTTTTCCTGTGCGAATACCGAAAGCAAAGCCCCGACGGAACTGTCCGGTGTTTGGCTAAAGGCGTCATCACGGAGTACCACCCGGCCCACACCATTACGGGTCCACTGTTCGGCTGCGCGATGAGCGTCCCCCCCAAACAGCACTCCGGTCAATACCCCGCCTTCCGAAATCCTTGCGGCTGCGGCAGTCGCCTCCAAAGTCTCATCCGTGACGGAACCGCCGCAGAACTCCCCGAGGATCAATATATCTCTGACCATTCAGCATCCCTCCGCGAAAGTACAATAAGTGGTCACGAATGTTCGCGAACCGGCCCCGAAAGCACACAAAATCCGGCTGAAAGTACGGGCAGCTTCACGAGATGTTCAATCTCAGCCGAGATGTTCACCGGATTGCCGCTTTCGTCTCCGCCCGTACATTCGCGTGCTCTGCAGCTTTTGCCCCCGCGATCTTCCCGAATACCGATCCCGCCATGAGTCCCGCTCCGCCCGGATAGTTCGAGTAGAACAGGCCGCCGGCAGCTTCCCCTGCGGCATACAGTCCCGGGATGGATTCATACATCGTATCCTGGACTTCCGTTTCCTCATTAATCTTTAGCCCGCCGAAAGTGAACGTGATGCCGCAGGTGACGGCATACGCTTCGAACGGCCCCTCCTCGATCGGAGTCGCCCAGTTCGTTTTCGGGACGGCAAGCCCGTTGGTGCGGCGGCCGTCTTTTTCGTTCGGATTAAACGGCACCGTGCGGTCGACGGATTCATTGAACCGTCTGACTTCTGCCAGGAAGCGTTTCTTGTCCACATCCATCTTGTCCGCCAGTTCCTCGAGCGTGTTTGCCCGTACCTTCGTGACTTTCCGGCCCTTGTACTCTTCACGGAGCTGGGCTGACGTCTGGGTGTCGAATACTTGGTAGCCGTAGCCGCCCGGCTGCTTCAGCAGTTCGCGGCCGTATTTGGCATAGGTGTAGTTCCGGAAATCCGCGCCTTCATCGAGGAAACGCTCTCCGTTGGCATTCACGAGGATTCCGAACGGATAGCTGAGCCGCTGGAAGCCCTCTTCGAAGTCCGGCAGATACCGGTCGCCCATGACGGCGTGGGACAATGTCCAGTTGCCTTCCGGCAGTGCCCCGATATCCAGCGCCATCTTGATGCCGTCACCGGTGTTGTACCGGGAACCCCTGACGTGGACGGCATCCCACTGGGTGCCGAGGTACTTGGACCGCATCTCGGTGTTCGCATGGAACCCGCCAGATGCGATAATTACGGAGCTTGCGGCAATCCGCTTTGTCTTGCCGTTTTCTCGGATGACGACGCCGTACACCCCGTCATCGTTCCGGAGCAGGCTGACGGCCATCGTCTTGTAGAGGATCTGAACCCCCTGGGAAGCTGCCTCTTCATGCAGAGCTTCGACCAGTCCGTGACCTCCGCCGACCGACTCCAGCACCATGCCGCCCCAGAACTTGAACACGCCATCGACCTTGAATGCCTGCCGTCCGTAGATCGGAATCCACTTCACATTGTGGCGGGTCATCCATTTCATCGTTTCGTAGCTTTCGTCCGTGAGAATCGAAGCCAGTACCGGGTCAGTCTTGTAATCCGTCATCCGGCACATGTCATCATAAAATTGTTCTTCCGTGTAGGATCCGAAGTCGGTCATCGCCATTTCGGCGTCGTCAAGGTCCGGCACCAATTCCCGGATCTCGTCCGCTCCGTTGTAGGCGAAGCGTATCGATCCGTGGGTATAGGTCGTGTTGCCGCCCTTTTCCGCTTCCAGCGACTTTTCGAGCACCATCACTCGGGCCCCCTGCTCGCGGGCGGAAATCGCCGCGCACATCGCGGCATTTCCTGCACCGATGACGACGACATCCGTCTCGTAGTCGAAATTCAGCTTTTGTTCCTGCACACTGCCACCCCTTCCGGTTACAGACGGTCCCTGAAGAATTCCTGGATGAGGAAGTTGAACTCGTCTTTTTTCTCGAGCTGTGTCCAGTGGCCGCATTGACCGAAAATATGGAGCTGCGGATTGCCCAGATGTTCGGCGAGGTAATAGCTGGACTCGACCGAACACACTTTGTCGTTCAGGCCATGGACAAGAAGCACCGGATGCTTGATGCGGTTCAGGGCCACTGTCGGAACCGGAACGGCGGCCGTGGCAAAGATCGAGTTGTTGGAGCGTTTGACTTCCGGACGCATCGCGTTCTCGAAACGGTCATCCGTCACCGCTTCAATCACCGGCCACATTTTCTCTGCGTCATACACGAACCAACTCATGATCTGCTGGAGCTTTTTCTTCGACGGGTTGTCGTAGAAGCTTTTCGCGCGTGCCAGTTCAAAGCTCATCTTCGTGTTCGGCGTACCGCCGGGTCCCATGAGCACGACTTTGCCGATGCGCTCCGGGTGCTCGATAAGGAGCTCGAGGGCAATGGAGCAGCCGAGCGAGTTCCCGACAACGTTGACCTTGTCGAGCTTGTAATGGTCGATCAGCTCAATCGTCTGCTTGACCCACTCATCCATCCAGGCCTGCCGGTTTTTCAGCGGCTCCTCCGGATGGCTGCTGTTGCTGAAGCCGTAAAGATCCGGCGCCAGGCAGTGGAAGCTCTGTCCCGCTTCTTCAAGAGCGGGCTTCCAGTTGGCAATGGCAGTAACTCCCGGGCCTGATCCGTGAAGGAACAGGATTGTTTCCCCGTTCCCTTTGCCGGAGCGGTTCACGTATGTCTCGAAATTCTCCGTCTTCACCACACTGCCTGTCACTTGCGCTTTTGTTTCCTGAGTCGCTTTTACTGTCATGAGTTGACATCCCCTTTCAGAATTCAGCGTGCTTCGATCGTCGTCTTGACCAATTCTTTTGCGTTGATGCTGTCGCCCCAATAAGTGTTTCCGAAGGCGCGCTCGCTTTCATGCCACCTGACCGGCTCCCAGTCCGGTTCGAAGATCAGGTAGCCGCCGGTGAACAGTTCCACCCGGCACCCGCTGCCCGGGTCTGTGACATAGATGTACATCGCCTGGGAGATCGAGTGCTTGCCCGGCCCCACAAAGTCGAAGCCGTGCTCCTTCAGGATGTCCGCCGCACGCAGGATGTCCTGCGAATCATCAGACCAGTAGGAGATGTGGTGCACCCGTGCAGGCGTATCCGTCTCCGGACGCGCGACAAAGGCGACATCATGCACAAGTTGTGTCACGCTCATCCAGCCCGCCAGGATATCCTGGTTGTCGTTCTCAAGCAGCTCACGCATCTTGAACCCGAGCACGTTCTGCAGGAACTCGAACGTTTCCGGGGCCTGCCGGGAAGTATGCAGGTTGACGTGGTCGAACCTGCGCGGCGAAATCCCTTTTGCCCACGCCTTGTAAGTCTGGTTCTTCAGGACTGAGCGCCGGTGTTCTTCCACTTCCGGCTTTTCGATGTCGTAGTAAAGCTCGAACGTATGGCCGGACGGTAGGGAAAAGCGGACCGCTTCCCCGATGCCCGGTGTTTCCCACGCCGGGACTGCCCGTACATCCACGCCCTGCTCTTCAAGAAGTGCCTTGAAGCCCTCAACATCTTCCCGCTTTTTCGTGCGCCAGCCGATATGCTTCACATAGCCGGATTCCCCCTGCTCGACCGACAGCGTATGATGCTGGAAGTCCCCCCACGCCCGCAGGTAGTGGACGCCGTCGATTTCCGCCGTTTCCTCAAGCCCGATCACATCCCGGAAGAATGTGAGGGACTTCTCCAAATCCGAGCTGACAAGGGCGACATAGCCCAGTTTTGCGATTTCCGGTTTCCCCATTTTCTCCCCCACCTTTATATGAAATCAGTAACGGATGGCATTGGATTCAAGACCGACAAGAACCCGTCCGTAGTTTTCTTTCGTGATGATCGGAGACAGCGATCGGTGCGAATGGAGCACGAGGAAGTCGCGGATGATCCGCTGCATCGGATGGCCGTTATAGGCAAATCCGGAGCCGCTGCCCGCCAGAAGTGCGTCCAGAGCTTCCTTCAGCAGCTTGTTCGCGTGTCCGATATCGGCAAGCGCCTTGACCCGTGCTTCGCGTTCCATATACTGTCCGGATTGCGCCCAGCGGTCGATGTCGTCCGCGACCTTGAAGAAGAAGTATTCCGCGGATTCAATCTTCATGGCTGCATCCGCGATCAGCGCGTGCGTGCTCGCTGCATCCTTGATGAACTCGACACCCATATGAGCCGCACGTCGCATCGGCAGGCTCTGCTGGAAGAATTCCAGCGCGTACTTGAGAAGGCCGAGGCCCGGCAGCCCGAGTGACAGGATCAGGCCCGGGAACAGCGCCGAATTGTAAAGCGGAATATCACGCAGGTGGGCCGAATTGAATTCCCCGTCCAGCGCTTTTGAGAACGATACGCAGCGACGGTCCGGCACGAAGACGTTGTGCATTTTGACGCTGTTGGAGCCTGTGCCTTTTAGGCCCATGACGTCCCAGTCGTCCAGGATTTCCATTTCGCTGAACGGAAGGGTCATAAGGAGCTGGTCCGTGACATTGCCTTCGTCGTCCCTGATGATCGTGCCAAAGTATCCCCATGTCGCATGCTGGGAACCTGAGCAGAACATCCAGTGGCCTTCCTCGATCAGATAGCCGCCATCCACTTTTTTCGCTGTGCAGGAGCGCGGTTCATACACGCCCGCAAAGAGAACGCTTTCAGGATCCTCACCGAAAATTTCATCATGGGCTTCTTCCGTAAACGACTCCGCGACCATGAGTTCGCGGATGGCGCACAGTGCCACGATCCAGCCGGTGGATGCGCAGCCTTTCGAGATTTCAACGACCGCTTCGCTGTACGTGCGCATATTCGTTTCCAGGCCGCCGTACTGCTTCGGGCGAAGCATCTTGAACAGCCCCGCATCTTTCAGTTCCTTCATCGTGCTTTCCGGGATCTTCCGGATTTCTTCTGTCTCCTTCGCGCGTTCACGCAACTGCGGAATCATCGCCTTTGCGGATTCGACGACGTCCTTATATTCAACCGTGGATGTCATAGGGAACACTCCTTTTTAATGTGTGGCGTTATATCAAATGTAAAGAAGATTCAGTCGGAAAATAAGACGAAAAAGCATCTGAATGTAAGCGCTTTTCCGTAATTTTTTATCAGATTCCTCTTCGAGGAGCCTATACGGCCATCTCTTTTTAGATGGTTTCTGCGGATAAGGAGGAATTCGCCCTATTTTCCCCCAACATGATGGCTGTCTCACCATTCTGCGGCTGAGTTTCGTCATTCACGCCCAGAGTCTCGTCATTCGCCGCGCCGATTTCTTCATTCACGCCCCCGATCTCGTCATTCGCAGCCCAAACTTCATCATTCTGCTCTCCTAAATCTCAGATTTCACCCGCTCACGCGCGCGTTACCAATATTCACATCCATTTTCTCTCGTAAGAACAAAAAAAAGCACGTGGCAGCACGCGCTTTTGGGTAATCACCTTATTCAAATTTGATGTCTCCAAGTATTTTAAGCGAATCGAGCATGAGCAGGAGCTCGTATGCGGTGATCGGGTTGCGGAGGTCTTTGCCCAGCAGTTCTTCCAGTCTGGAAATGCGGTACATGAGTCCGCTCATGGAAAGCGAGAGGTCCGCGGTGGATTGCTGGAGGTTGCCGCCGTTCACCAGGAATATATAAAGCGTTTTCAAAAGTTCGTCCCGCTTTTGTTCTTTCAGCTCAAAGATCGGTTTGAGCTCTTTTTTGGCCAGCCGCCGAATCGCTGACATGTTTTTGGAATTGATCAGGGAGCCGATGATGCTGGTCTCCTCAAATGCTGCAATCGGCCCCTCACCGATACGCAAGGCGATCTGCGATTCTTCCACACTTTCTTCAATCGTACATACATCCGTATTTTCACTGCTCAACCCGATTCGGAATTCCACGAACTGATGGTGCAGCCGGAGATGCTTGAGAATATGTTTCAGCTTGTCCTTCATTTCTTCCGTTTTCGGCAGCAAAAGCAGGATGGCCCCTTCATGCACTGTCGTCAGGATGCGGTAATTTTGCATCTCAAGGAATCGCGCGACGGCCTGGGTCACTGTGTCGAGGAATTCGATACTTTCCGTGTCCTGATTATCTGACGTACACTTCAGCGTGGCCACATAAAACGGTTCATTCAGATCCACACCCATATAATAGCCGCGGTAGATGACATCCGACTGCGACTCATACTGTTTCAGCAGCAATTGCTGGAAAAAGTAACCCTTCATGTTCTCCAAAGCCTCGAACGAACTCTTCTCGTTCAGGAAACAGAGGGCGATTGCACCCGCTGCCCGCTGGATGAACATCCGCTCGGTGCCGATTTCCGCATCCTCATCCCTGAAGATGAATGAGACATATCCGATCACCTGGCCCTGAACGACGATTGGAGACACGAGCCGCCGGTGGTGCTTGCCCTTGACCGAAAAGGTCTTCGTGAAAGAGGCATACCGCTTTTTTCCGCTTTTCGTCTGCATGACAGTCTTTCTGAAATCTTCCTGGTAAAGCTGGTGCTCTTCCTTGCTTAGCCCGACGACCTTAGTTCCGTAGAAGTTCAGGTCTTCCAGTGTGACCGGCACTTCCAACGCTTCGTAGATGGTCTGAAGAATCGCATCCAGCGTTGCCCCGTCCGCCACCTTGATCGTCAGGTTATCGTGAAAACTGGATACCCGTTCAATATAGTTTTTCTGTTCAAGCAGCTGTTCGTACGTATAGTTCAGTTCGTCGATCAGCCGGCTTTCCTTGTACATTGAAATCTCTTCAAGCATCCCGGGATCTTTCCAGTCCTCTTCCATTTTCATTTCAAATGTGCAGTCGGCATCCCCGCTGCCGCGGCACGTGACTTCTCTCAGATAAACTGGGCGCCCGAGAATCGTTGACATATAACCGCTGCTAAAACCAACCAGCGTATGGCAGACAGGTTGAGCCGCCCGGCCGTGATGCTTAAGATGCTCGTCCACTTCAAAAGAGCCTTCCCATTTTCCGACAGCGTAAAGCTCCAAGATGTTCCCCTCGGCATCCAGCTTGACCGACCGTTCTGAAACGAGCTTTTGGATCTGTCCCGACTGAAGATGCAGATCCCCCGCCTTTTCAAGCATCTCCTTGATCGGACCGGGATTCTTCAGTACTTCCCTCGCGTTTTCCGCGCCAGTGTTCCAACCGTACCGGAGCAGGAAGGCCTTTGCCCGCTTCACGCCCAGGTTTTCGATCAGCTCTTTTCTGAGCATCCCGAACGTAGCTGATGTGGTGGACAACTTTTTTTCAGTGTTCGGATGAACCGCTTCTGTTTCAATCATGTCCGTACCCCCTATATCCCCCCGAGCTTACTACAAGTATAATTGATTTCAGAAATTTGTATATATTAAATTTAATTGTCGATTTTTGTCGCACAAGAACCTGTCAAAATAAGGGGTGAATCAGCAAAAGAATGTCCAATTCTTTCCTGCCACCCCTTGTCCATTATGATTGGACGGCGGTGTCTGCCGTCACTGATATTCCGTAATCCATGTCCCCGTCCAATTCGCTTTCATGGTTATAGAAAGCACGCAGTTTTTTCACCGCATCTTCAGGCGGCTTCGCATTGTAGAAGCCTTTCCGGGTCACGGTCACGCCAGAATGCTCTTTCAGATCGACGAGTGATTCCGCCATCTTCAGGCCGGCCGCGAACGAGTCGACGACCGGCACATCGCCGATTCGGGAAACGCCGTGCGTGGCCAGGAAGACGTTCAGCGGGCCTTCTCCCGGAACGATGACGTCCGCCCCCTGCCCGATCGCTTTTTCCGCGGATGCGACAAAGCGGTCGATGACCGGCTGCGGATCCTTGAAGCCTTCGAGCACATCATAGAATCCGATATCCGCCTGGACGATCGGGCCGAGCTTGCCGCCGAGCCCGTAGCGATCCGCATTCGATCGGAGCTGGTCCTGGAGCGGCCCGAGAAAATTCACGATGCCGATCCGGTCCCCGAGCATCGAGGCAATGTGCAGCGAAGCCTGTCCGTATCCGATCACCGGAATGTCCACGAGCGTGCGAGCTTCAAGAAGCCCGACGTCGGGAATCGTCCCGATGAATACGGCGTCATATCCGGCCTTTTCCGCGATGATGGCGTTCCGGATAAACTGCTCGCGGTGCAGATTCTGCAAATAGGAATACGTGATGAAGTGTCCCGGGTATTGTTCGGGATAGGTTTTATTGGACATGCCGTGCAGTACGACTTCAACGCCAGGTCTTGCAACTTTTCGGATGTGAGCGGTCACGGCATCACGGTACGCCGGCACTTGCTCAATCGATGTCAGGCTCTGATGCCAGATTTTCATGGTTTCTCCCCCCTCATGAGACAACGGCAGGCTTGAGTGCCGTCCTGACGGCAACCCGGCCGAAAATGGCCGCCTTGCCGAGCGAGCTTCCCGTCATGTAGCCCGCACCGTGGAATCCGCCGACCATCTCGCCTGCGGAGAACAGTCCTTCGACCGGTTCGCCGAACGGATTCAGCACCTGCGCATGCTCATTGACTGCAACACCTGCATAAGTCGCCAGCATCGCCACCGTTGTGCGCATGGCGTAGAACGGGGCCCTGTCGAGGACGACAGGTTTACCGAAGTGGTGAGTGAGCGTTTTCCTGCCGAACACGTCGTTATCATTCCGGACTGCTGCATTGTAATCGGCCACCGTCTTTTTCAGTGCGCCCGCCGGAAGGTCCATTCGGGCGGCGAGGGCATCCAGTGAAGGTGCCGATATAATCAGCCCGAGGTCCAGCAGCTTCCGGAAGTCATAAAGCGCATCCCCTTCGACGCCCGCATCCATCACGTCCTGGTCCCAGATCTGATACGTCTCACCGTTTACCTGGCGCAGGGCTTCCGTGCCGATCAGCTTGTACGAGATCGACTCGTTGACGAACCGCTCCGCCTCTTTGTTGATGATGATGGCGCCTTTATAAAAGGCAAGGGCCTGGGATTTCCTTGGCCCGTCCGCTGTCGGGTGGAAGCCGTACGTGCCTTTTAAGTAAGCATAGTCCCGGGTCCAAGCCCCCTGTTCGACGGCCATGCGGATTCCGTCACCGACATTGCCATTCCCGCCGATCCGGATGGCGCCGTCAAGCTGGGGCGCGACGTCCGAAAGCAGTTGTTTGCTCCTGGAAAAGCCCCCCGCCGTCAGCAAAATTCCATGAGCGGCTTCCGCCTCGAATTCCGCACCGTCCTGTTCATAAACGACGGTCGACACGCGGCCCTCCGCATTCTTTTTCAGCCGCCTGACCGGTGCCTCCGTCAGAATCCTGACCTTACCCGATGCTTCCGCCGATTGCTTCAATGTCTTAATCGCCTGCGCGGGCGTAATCTGGTGTCCGCGCGGGATGCTGTGACCGCTGACCGCCTGGACGGCATGGAACTGGACTCCTTTTGACTGCAGCCACCGGTAAGTCTCCAGCTGGTGTCTGCCGTAGGCTTCGACCAGGGAAGGTTCGTTCTTTCCCTCGCCGACCGCCAGCATGTCCGCGACCAGGCTTTCCGAATTGTCATTGAAACCGGCCGCCTCCTGAAGATCAGTGCCGCCAAACGCCATGTACCGCCCGCTCAGCAGCGAACTCCCGCCGCATTCCGGTTCTTTTTCAAGAACGAGAACGGAAGCGCCGTGATCCGCCGCTTCCGCTGCCGCACTCAGTCCGGCCATGCCGGCGCCAACGATGATGAGATCCACCCGTTGGGCCATCTGAATCAGGCCTCCGTGACTTTAAGTTCTTCCAGGACGGCAAGTCCCGCTTCGCATACTTTCATGTCATGCGTATAGTGACCGCCGCTCACGCCGATTCCGCCGATGCACTCGCCGTCCAGATGAATCGGGTAGCCGCCACCGAAGATCACGAGGCGCTCCGTGTGCACGATGCCGTGAAGAAGCGGCGGGTCGTCCTTTAGACGGTCGTACCACTCGTGCGTTGCACGGTTGTAGGCCGCTGCCGAGAACGCTTTGTTCTGTGCGATATCGATGCTCAGGATCGGTGCCCCGTCCTGCGCCGTGAAGGCTTTCAGATTGCCCGCCTTGTCAACGATGGCGATGCTGAACGGCATGCCGAGTTCTTTCCCTTTCACTTCTGCCGCTTCCAGCATCTTCTTCGCCAACGTGACGCTTACGCTCTTGGATTCTACTGCAGTAACAAATTCAGACATGATGATTCCTCCTGTTAGTTAATCTATTTTGTAGTGTGTAACGCAAAGTTTGGAACCGTACTTATAACCCCACCGGGCTCCCCGCACCGAATGCATGGACCGAGGATGCCGTGACCGCCCTGGACTTCGGAAGGCAGAGATCCGTGATCACGTGGGCGATATCGATCGGCTGGAGCCATCCTTCCTTGTTCAGGTCCGGCCCAAGTTCACTCGTCATTTTCGTGTCGACCGGTCCCGGGCAAACCGCGTTCACACGAATGCCGTGGCCTTTCAGTTCCTCCCCAAGCGCCTTGGAAAAGCCGATGACGGCATGCTTGGACGAGATATAGGCGCTGCGGTCAGGACCGCCTTTTGTGCCCCAGATGGAGGAGACGTTGATGATGACGCCATCCTTCCGGGTGATCATGTCGTCCACGAATGCTTTCGTCACGTAAAACGGAGCATCCGTGTTGACCGCGTGGACCCACCGCCATTCCTCTGAAGTCGTCTCCGACAGCGGCTTCTTGAGCATCACGCCGGCATTGTTGATGACGATGTCGATCTTGCCGAGCGCTTCTTTTGCCTTGGTCGCGGCAGCTTCCACATCTGCCTCATTGCTCACATCGCACGGTACGGCGATTGCCTTCACTCCGTACAGGCGCTCCGCTTCTTCCGCCACTTCTTGACATTCGGCCACATTGCGCGCACTGACCGCAATGTCCGCCCCATGGGAAGCCAGCAGCAGGCAGGTTTCCCTGCCGATTCCCCGGCCGCCCCCTGTTACAAACGCCGCTTTTCCTTTCAGCATATCCCCACTCCTCATGTCAGCATTTTGGTCGCCTGCGCGACATATTCGACCGCGTTCTCACCGGCGCGCTTGCCGTATACGAGGCCTCGCAGGACCGAGGTGCCGCCCGGATATTTGCCGTAGTAAAGTCCCGTCATTTCACCCGCCGCATACAGGCCCGGAATCGGCTGGTTATCATTCGAGACGACACGTCCTTGCGTGTCTGTCGCGATGCCGCCGTTCGTGAACACGTTGCAGCAGATGACCGGATAGGCGATAAACGGCCCCTGGTCGATCGGGATCGCCCAGTTCGACTTTGGCGGGTTGATGCCGACCGCTTTCTTGCCGTCCTTTTTGTTGTGGATGAACTCACCCGGCTGGACGGCGGCGTTAAATTCCGCAACAGTCTTGGCCAATGCTTCCGGCGGGATTGATAGCTTCTCTGCAAGTTCTTCGATTGATTCGCCCGTGATCGGCGGCTGTTCCGTCTGAAGGGCTTCCTCGTAATCCGGAATATCGTACAGCTTCTGGTCGGTGATCATATAAGCGATATGATTCGGGCACTCGTAAAAGATCTTGCGCGCGACCGCTTCGTACTGCTCGTCGATCGTCGTTTCTCCTTCATCGGTGAAGCGCTCCCCGTTCAGGTTGACGAGGATGGCATACGGATAGGTCATGACACCCGCTTCTTCACGGTTACTTCGCGGATCGACCGGCTCGGCGTGGAAGGAATCCCATTGTCCGCCGCCCTTCGCGCCGACACGGAGCATCATGCTGATCGCCTCGCCCTTGTTGTACAGGCCGCCTTCCGCGACAGTCGGAATCTTATGGGCATCACGTCCGATGTACTTGGCCATCATCTCGTGGCTGCCCTGGAATCCGCCGGATGCGAAGATGACAGAATTGACGTTAAGCCGGATCGACTCACCGCCTTCAATGCGGACACGGAGATGGTCAACAGCACCGTCGTCGTTCAGACCAAGGTCCCAAACCGTTGCCTCATAGATAATCTCCACTCCAAGCGCACGCGCGCGGAGCGACAGCGTATCGATCAGCGCACGTCCGCCGCCGACCGGCAGCAGACGGGGCTTTGAGGCAGTCAGGAACATCGTCGGCAGGTAGTCGAACTCGACGCCTTTCGACTCCACCCAGCGCAATGTCGGGCCCGCATTCTCATGCAGGGTTTCGATATACGCGCGATCGGCATAGTTGTCCGAGAACGCCAGCATGTCCTCCACGAAGTTGGGCGCCGGCGTGTCGATGTCTTCCATCCGCATGTACGAAGCGGTCCATCGTGAGTTGCCGCCGCGGTTGTCGTAATCAGCGCGCTCCAGGATGACGACTTTCAGATCCTCGTTCCCCTCTTTTGCTTTCTCAGCCGCCGCGAGCGCTGCCGCTGTTCCGGCTGAACCGCAGCCGACGATGGCGATATCAAAATCCACTTCACGACTCATCATTGACCAACCTCCTCGAACGTTTCTTCCTGCACGTATTTGTCTTCCAGTTCCTTGATTTCCTTCAGCTTCACTAGCTCCTGGCGTTCCTGCCATGTGCAGATCAGGGAGTGGATGTTTTCCTGCGATTCCTCGCGCCTCAGCACTTCCAGGCTGTCACGGACCCCCTTGATGGCGGACCGCAGCACCGTGTTGGCGCACAGCATGATATGGAAGCCCATCGCTTCCGCGTCCTTCAGGGACACTAGCGGCGTTTTCCCGCCTTCCACCATGTTGATCAGATGCGGGACACCCGGAACGGCCTTCGGAATTTCCTTTAGAGCGTCAAGGGTTGTCGGGGCTTCGACGAAGATCACATCCGCCCCCGCTTCCCGGTAGGCGTTCGCGCGATCGATTGCGTCTTCCAGACCGTTCATGGCCGCTGCATCCGTCCGTGCGATGATCGCCAGGTTTTCATCCTGCCGCGTGTCGACTGCAGCCTTAATCTTGTTGACCATCTCGCCTTTGGAGATGACCGCCTTGCCGCTGAAATGACCACATTTTTTTGGTGACACCTGATCCTCGAACTGGATCGCGGAAGCCCCCGCCCGCTCGAACTGGCGGACCGTCCGCATGAGATTCAGCGCATTGCCGAACCCGGTGTCCCCGTCGACGACGATCGGAATCGTCGTGACATCCGCCATCCGGCTGACGACATCCGCGATTTCCGTCGATGTCGTCAGTCCTACATCCGCCCAGCCAAGCTGTGCATTCGAGATGCCCGCACCGGTCGCATACACCGCCGGGAAGCTGAACTCTTCCACGAGGCGCGCCGTCATTGCGTCATAGGCACCCGGCATCAAAAACGCTTCGGGTTGTTGCAACAGTTTCCGGAACTGCTTATTCCGAGTCATTCCATCTCCCCCTATTTAAATGGCCGAATAGGCCGGTTTCTTGAGTTCATGGTGCCAGGTGATGACCGTCCTGGAATCTTCCGGCAGGGTCATCCGGCGGAAGTCGATCTTCTCCCTGCAAAGCACGTCGATCATGCCCGTTTTCTCTTCGCCGCCGGAAGTGACGGTCACCCGGTAAGCACCCGGCGCCGGAAGCGTGTAGTACGGCAGCAATCCGTTCCTCGGGCACCATTCCACCCGGTACGGCTCGCCGAGCAGCCGGTTTGTCATGCCGATGTCCCCTTCGGAAAGCGCCTCACGGATCCGGGTCGAGCTGATCTTCTCCCCGTACAGGTCGACCTCCTCAACTACCGTCACCCTGTACGCCCCATCGCCGTCCGTTTCAAGCGTCGAGATGTTCCCGGCGCCCATCTTGCCGTACGTATAATCAAACCCGCAGACGACATGGACTGCATTCAGCCCCGCGAGATAATCGCCGGCGAACCGCTCCGGCGAAAGTCCCGCGAACTCGAGGCTGAACTCGACGATCAGGAAGTAGTCGACTCCGAGCTCTTTCAGCTTTTGTTTCTTCGTTTCAATCGGCATCAGGTAATCCACCTGCTTTTTGCCGCGGGACAGCACACTTTTCGGATGTGGGAAAAAACTCATCACGGACAGCGGCAGTCCCCTGCGGTCTGCTTCCCGCTTCGCTGTCCGGATCACTTCCTGATGGCCCGAATGCAGTCCGTCAAAGAAACCGAGGGCAATCACATGATCGGGAAGACTCAGCTGCCAGTGGCACAGGTTGTCATGGTTGATCTCGATGGTTTTCATTCCGCATCACCTCTTCAGTGTGGTCAGTCCGTGGCTCAGGCCATGATCGTCACGTTGTTGTCTTCCTTGTCGGACACCGTGTCGCCCCAGTACGTGTTGCCGAGGTCACGCTCCGCGAGCGTCCATTCGACCGGCTCCCAGTCCGGTTCGAAAATCAGGTAGCCGCCCGTGAACAGCTCCACCCGGCAGCCGCTCCCCGGATCCATGACATACAGATAAAGCGCCTGCGAAATCCCGTGCTTGCCCGGCCCGATAAACCTCAGACCGTTTTCCTTCAGGATGTCCGCGGCCCGCAGGATGTCCTGCGAGTCATCCGACCAGTAGGAGATGTGGTGAAGGCGAGCCGGCGACGGAAGCGACGGTTTCTGGATAAAAGCCAGGTCGTGAACAAGCGATGTGACGCTCATCCAGCCCGCCAGCACGTTGCCGTCATCGTCACGGACATACTCCCGCATCTTGAATCCGAGCTGCTCCCGTAGAAAGTCATAAGTCAATGCCGCATCCGTATCGGTATGGATGTTGACGTGGTCGAACCGGCGAGGAGAGACACCTTTCGCCCAAGCCTTGTACGTCTGGTTTTTCAGCACTGAGCGGCGGTGCTCATCCGCTTTCGGTTTTTCCACATCGTAGTAAAGCTCGAACTGGTGTCCGCTCGGGAGCGGGAATCGGATCGCTTCCCCGATCCCCGGCGTCGTGCCGGCAGGAACCGCTTCCACTTCGACCCCGTCCTGTTCCAGAAGCTCCCGGAACGCCTGCACATCTTCCGGATGCTTTGTCCGCCAGCCGATATGGCGAACCTGTCCGCTGTCCCCCGCTTCAAGGGAAAGCGTATGATGCTGGAAATCCCCCCACGCCCTGAGGTAGTGGACGCCGTCTTTTGCTTCCGTCTCCTCCAGGCCGATGACTTCCTTAAAGAACCAAAGCGACTTTTCCAAATCTGATGAGACCAGCGCGACATGACCCAGCTTCGCAATTTCCGGATGTGCCATTTTCCATCCCCCCGACGCATTTTGTATGCGGTTTCATTTCTGTTGTGTTTATTGTATCTAAGGAAGTTTTACAGTTGTACAACAGAAAACAACGAGATTCCGATGCTTTTCCGGTAGTTTTTATTAGTTTTTTCGGAATATTGTCGAGAATGAGTTTCCGGCGAAGATCTCACCCTATGGTTTCCGCAATTTTATACGGTTTCGTCATTCATCCGGCCAGTCTCGTCATTCAGCCCCGCAATCTCGTCATTCACAGCCGATATATCGTCTTTCACAGTAAAAGTCTCGTCATTCGCCACCGCTCCCACTAAAAAAGGGACCGGCCCAATGCCGATCCCCTCTCCTCAATTCATCACTTCTTCTGTCGCAAATGAGACCGAGACGTCGCCGAGTTTGCCGAAGTCGGCCCTGAATTCGTCTCCAGGTTCGAAGGGAACAGCCGCTGCGAGGGCGCCGGACAAAATGAATTGTCCCGCTTTCAGTTCAATGCCGTATTCGGCGACGGCATTGGCGAGCCAGGCTACCGCTTTTGCCGGGTTCCCCATAACGGCCGCTCCGGTTGCTTCATCGAGGAGCTCGCCGTTCTTATAGGCCTTCATCTCAACGCCGGCCAGATCAATGCCGTTAAGTTCTGTCCGCTTGCTGCCGAGAACCGCCCCTGCAGACGATCCGTTGTCGGCGACCGTGTCTTCGAACTTAAACTTCCAGGCCTGGATCCGGCTGTCGATGATTTCAACCGCCGGGACGACATAGTCCGTCGCGGCAAGGACATCCTCCGCCGTCACGTCCGGTCCTTTCAGGTCCTTTTTCAGGAAGAATGCAATCTCGAATTCCACTTTCGGCTGGATGAACGCTCCCGCTTCAACGGGTACATCACTTCCGTAGACCATGTCATCGAGGATATGCCCGTAGTCCGGCGTATCCACGCCGAACATGTCCTGCATCGGCTTGCTCGTCAGGCCGATTTTCAGCCCTTTCAATTCTGCTCCCTGTGCAATACGCTCCCGGATATTCAGAAGCTGGATCTGGTAGGCATCTTCGACTGTGATCTCTTCTTCTCCTGATGTAAACGGCTCGATCGGCTTTCCGGTCCGTTCCGCTTCTCTCAATCGCTGTGCGGCTTTCACTCTGTCCATCATTTCTCTCCCCCATCCTTTAAACATGCAGGAGGCGGACGCTCGCCCTGACCCGGGTGATCGCCGCCTTCTGCCTTTCTTCAAATCTTCTCTTATACGACGCTGAGTTCCTGCTCTTCAAGCGCGCGGTACTTGCCGCAGTAGAAGATGAGCGGGTCTTTTTCTTCCAGCTTGATATCCGTCACTTCTCCGATAAAGAGCGTGTGGTCGCCTTCGACATGCTCGTTCACGACGTTACAGCTGATCTGCGCGACAGCATTCGGAACGACCGGCAGGCCATCCAGATCCTCGAACGCGCATTTTTCCCCGTCTTTCAGCTGGCCGGCGAACATCATCGAGAAGTGCTGCTGATCGTCGGCGAGAATGTTGACGGCAAAGCGGCCGGATTCTTTCACACGGTCCAGGAACTTCGCCCGTTCACCGATTGAAATGACCACCAGTTTCGGGGAAAGGGACACCGACATGAAGGCGTTGGCGGTCATGCCGAACGGCTCATCGCCCACCTTCGTCGTCAGGACGTTGACACCTGTAGCAAACTTGCCCATCGCATTGCGGAACAAACGGTCATCCATAGCGGATTCCTCCTTTAATAGTCATCAGGCCTTGATCGTCGGGTTATTTTCCGGCTTGTTGTCCATCTGATCGCCCCAGTAGGTAAATCCGATATCCATCTCATCGACCGTCCAGACAATTGGCTCCCAGTCAGGCTCGAAGATGAGGTAGCCGTTCGTGAAGATCTCAATGCGGACACCGCTGCCCGGGTCGATGGCGTAGATGTACATCGCCTGCGAGATGCCGTGCTTGCCGGGCCCCTTGAAGTAGATGCCGTTTTCCTTCAGGATGTCCGCCGCGCGGAGAAGATCCTGTGCGTTGTCCAGCCAGTACGAAATGTGGTGGACGCGGTTCGGCGTCTCGGCATGCGGGTCGAAGCTGAGCGCGATGTCATGCACGAGCGGCGTGACGCTCATCCACGAACCGGCCAGTTCCCCGTCCGGCATTTCGACACATTCGCGCATCTTGAAGCCGAATTTATCCGCCATGAACTGGGACAGGTCCTTGACCGAGTAGTTCGTCAGCAGGTTCACGTGGTCGATTCGGCGCGGCGATACCCCGCGGGACCAGGAGCGGTGCGTTTGGTTTTTCAGGACCGAGCGAGTTTCAGGCGAAGCGAGCGTCTTTTCCATCTCGAAGTAGATCTCAAAAGTATGCTCGCTCGGCGTCTTGAAGCGGAACGACTTGCCCTGTCCGGCTTCAGTTCCCTCCGGTACCCATTCCACCTGGATGCCGTCGTTCTCAAGCACTTCCGCAAAAGCGTCGACGTCTTCCGGACGCTTCGTGCGCCAGGCAACATGATCAAGACGGGACTCTTCACCCGCACGGATCGAGAGCGTATGGTGCTCGAAGTCGCCCCATGCGCGTAGGTAATGGACGCCGTCTTTTTCTTCGGTTTCTTCAAGCCCGATGACTTCCTTAAAGAACCAGAGAGACTTTTCAAGGTCTGTCGACACAAGTCCGAAGTGGCCGAGCTTGGAGATTTCCGGCTGGACTTTGATGCGCTGCTGTTCCTGGACAGTTTCGAGTTTCGTCATGTTGAATGGCCCCCTTATATAAATGAATGATTTCGTTGATCAGGCAAAGTACGTATTCGGCTCAAGTCCGCAAATGGTGCGCCCGTATGTCTCGATCAGGCTGGATGGAGTGATGAATCCGTGTAGGTGCATCGCGAGGAAGTCCCGGTACACCAACTGGAACGTGTTGCGGTTATAGGCAAAGACGGAGCCTGCGCCCGCGACCATCAAGTCGATCGCTTCCTTGCATAGCTGGTTGGCGTAGCCGAAGTCGGCTTTGATCTTGATGCTTTCCGCCTGGGTAAGCTCCTTGCCGCTTTTCGAATACTCATCGAGCATGTCGACGGCGCGGTACAGATGCATCTCCGCAGAGTCGATCTTCAGCTGGGCGGTCGCGACCTGCTGGTGAGTGATCGGCGCTTCGCTCATCTTGTCGTAGAACGTGTTTCCGATTCCCGCCTTCATGACGCGCTCCATATGAAGGTCCATCGCAGCTTTCGTGATGCCGAGTGCGGCAGCCACGATCGACAGCGTCAGTGATGGCACGAACGGCGTCCGGTAAAGCGGGATGTCGCGGAGCGGTTCGATCATGTAATGACCCTTGGTTGCCAGCCGGTCGAGAGACACCCGGTGTTCAGGAAGGAAGACATCCTTCACTTCGACGCTGTTGGAGCCGGAGCCGCGGAGGCCGACGACATTCCAGTCATCGAGGACCGTGACGTCTTTTCGCGGAAGGACCATGATCGCCATCTCCATGCCGCCGTTCCCGTCATCAACCGGGAAGCCGAAGTAGAACCAGTCGGCGTGCGGGCTGCCGGATACGAACGGCCATTTTGCTTCATGGATCTGGTAGCCGCCCTCCACTTTGTCGATCTTGCAGGTGATCGGCTTGAAGTTCCCCGCAAGCACGACATCTTCGCCTGCGCCGAAGATATCATCGAGGCACTGCTGGCCGAATGCGTAGGAAATCATGTAATCCCGGATGTTCGACAGTGCGACAAACCAGCCCGCCGACCCGTTGCCGCGCGCGATTCCAGTGACGACATCGAGGTAGGTGCGCATATCGGTCTGGTGGCCGCCGAAGATTTCCGGTCGGAGAACTTTCAGCAGGCCCGCGTCCTGGAGCTTTTTGACGACCTCATCCGGCAGTGCGCTTTCCTGGTCGATCTTCAGGTTCTGTTCCCGCAGTTCAGGGATGAAGCTTTCCGCCCGCTCTTTGAGCTCCGTACGGATATCTGTTGCTACTTGTGTCATCTATAATCGCTCCTTCTCGTGGTTTAGACAGGCTCGGCAACTTTACCGCGGCTGAAGAATTCCTTCGTGAGACCGAGGAAACGGTCTTTCTGCTCAACCTGCGCCCAGTGGCCGCAACGCTTGAATACATGCAGTTCCGCGTTTTCCAGGTAATCCATGACATACAGGCTGCTTTGGAGCGGAACGAACCGGTCCTGATGGCCGTGGATCAGCAGGAATTCCTGCTTCATGCGCTTTAGCGCGGACGGCGGCACCAGCATGTCGGACAGATGCGAATTCGTGAAGTTCTCCCTGTACGAACGACGGACCTCTTCGCGGCTGAAGATCTCGAAGCGTTCATCGACAATGGCCTGAAGCTTATCTTCCATGCCCTCCAGGTCATACAGGAACCAGCTGAGCAGGTTGTACATTGACTTCTTGGAAGGGTCCTTATGGAAGTTGGCAAGCTTCGCGAGTTCCGGAGTCGGCTCGGTCAGGCCTCCGCCCGCTCCCATCAGGACGATCCGGTCGAAACGGTCCGGTGCTTCCATCGCGAGGAACAGGGAAATCACGCCCCCGAGCGAGTTCCCGACAAGATGTGCCTTGTCGATGTTCAGCGCATCCATCAGATCCAGAACCTGCTTCAGGCGCCAGTTCATCCACTGTGCCCCGTTTTCCGGATACTCTGTCGGATGGTCGGTGTCGCCGAAGCCGACCAGGTCGGGTGCGATGACATGGAACCGGTCTTCGTATTCCGGAAGGATCGCTTTCCAGTTGGCCGCCGCACTCGCTCCCGGGCCGCTTCCGTGGAGAAGGATGACCGTTTCCGAATTGCCGACGCCCCCCTCGTGGATATACGTTTCGTAATCGCCTGTTTTGACTTTGCGCTGTTTGATTGCCATGTGTATCAAGCCCCTTCTGTGTTTGTTTGGTTCGAAAATCAGCTCGCTGCCACGATACTGCGGATGACATCCCGCTGTGTACCGCAGTCGATCGCCACCCGGACTGCCATGGACCGGTGCCCCAATTTGGTTCACTCGACAAGTACTGACAATATTTTTGATAACGCTTACATCGTTCTTGATGAAATATTACGACAATGGTTCATTAACAATCAATGACTATTGGAATCTCCGTGTGTGCTTCATAGTTTTCCATCCGTTTACCAATAAAAACTTACGGAAAAGCGTCTTTGCATTTTAGCATTTTAATAGCACCCCAAAGTTGGAGCGCCTATTGTGTCACATTAACCTTTCCGCGAGAAGGCTCGGGCTTCTTCAGAAATACCAGTCACGCTGACTTCCAGCTGTATGACCTTTCCCGCGGCCGGCTCCCGTATTCTCTCGTCTTCCGGGAGCAGTTCAGATGCAGTTGTAACGTACAGGCAGTCCCGGCCGAAGGCACAGGACGTCGCATGTGTGACCGGCAGCTTCACTCGCTCAAGCAACTGTCCGGTCTCGCCGCAAACCTTGCACAGAACCGCGTTTTCTTTAAACCGGTCCGCAACAAACTTGGATTTAAATAACGCGACCCATAAGTCCCCATTCGCATCCATGGTCATGCCATCCGGAAAGCCGTCTTCTCCGGGAAAGCCTGCTAGCCTTCGGCGGTTAAGCAATAGGGGGCCATCTTCGAGCTCCATTACCCAAATAGCACCTGTGCCCGAATCCACATGATAGAATTTCTTTTTCTTTTCATTGATCGCAATCCCGTTGGATAGGATCAGTTCATCATTAAATTCCGTCACTGTCCGGTCCGGCCCGATACAATAGAGTCTGGCAGGATGATGCGGATAGGGTTCCAGCGCAGTCGCCGGATCTTCCTTGAATGCCTTGAAGCGATGATCCACTGTCCCTACCCATATCCGCCCCAGGGAGTCTTTATGGGCATCGTTCAGGAGGATATGCGGCTCCAAATCAAAGGAGAGATAGTCTTCAAGCATCTCCGTATGGCGGTTGAACAAGAAGATTTCATGCATCGCCACCAACAGATAGTGATCCTGATCGTGTTTGATCACCGATGTCACCGGAAACGGCAGCTTCCAGACTTCATGGTCACCGGTTACGACATCTTGGCTGATTACGCTTTTCGCTTCCAAGTCAACAAACAGCAGACGGTTGATTTCTTCATCCCAGAGCGGCCCTTCCCCGAATCGTGCGGTATAGCCTTCAATCGCTTTCAATTTACTTCCCCCTTACGTATCCGTAATAGACGGCAGCCAAGTCACAAGCGCCGGCAAAGTTGTAATGATGAAGAGCAGCACAATCATTAGCGCCACATAAGGCGATGCGGCCTTTGTCATCCTGATCAGACCCACACTTCTCCCCTGCTTGTCCGATACTTGCATCATGACAAACAAATTCATCCCAAGCGGCGGTGTGATGGCCGCAATTTCAAGGGCGATGATCATAAAGATTCCAAACCAGATCATGTCAAAGCCATAGATGGCCATGATCGGGTAAAGGATTGGTGTCATGATCAGAAGGATGGACACGACTTCCATAAACATTCCAAGAACAAAAAGAATCAGTGTGACAAGTGCCAGGAATGCCCATTTATTTATATCTGCCGCCTCAAAATAAGCTTGGATGGTCTGCGGCAATTCGATCAGTGTGATAGAAAATCCGAAAAGGAGTGCCGATCCCAAGATGAAACAAATCATTCCTGTATTCGCGGCGGAAGCCCGCATCACTTCGATCAGTTCCTTCCACCCGACACTCCGGTAGACGATTACCGCAAGCAGAATACTGACTACCGCAGCAACCCCCGCGGCTTCCGTTACCGTGAAAATGCCCGAATAGATTCCTCCGATAATAATAACGGGGAGCAAGAACAGCCACATCACTTCCTTGAGAGCAGTGAACCGCTCTTTCATCGGTGCCTTTTCCCTGCGCTTCAGCCCCCGCGATGTAAAGACAATAAACAAGATAAATAAACTGATGAGAACAATCCCGGGGATGATCCCTGCCATGAAAAGCTTGCCGACTGATTCCTGGGTCATTGCGCCGTATAGGATCATCGGCCCGCTCGGCGGGATTAAAATACCCAGTGTTCCCGCACCTGCGACGACGCCGTATGCCAGCCGTTTCGGATAACCCATCTTGATCATTTCCTCAGAAGCGATGTAACCGAGTGTTAGAACGGTCGCGACACTGGAACCGGTTAAAGCCGAAAAAAAGGCGCACGTAATGACGGTGGCAATCGCCAGCCCTCCCGGAAGATGTCCAAACCACGCATCGGCAGCACGGAATGCCCGCGTTCCCAGACCGCTCTGCAGGATAATCTGACCGGTCAGAATAAAAGCCGGAATAGCAACCAGCATGCTGTTATTCAAGGAGTTATACATGACCTGTGGTATTTGAAGGTTCGCGACATCCGCCCCCATATAAACGATCAGGATTCCGGAACTGATCAGCAGCATCGTGAATGCCACCGGCATGCCCAGAAACAGCAGCAGCAAAAACAACCCGATAATCACTGCGTATTCCATTCGCCACCTCCTGACTGCACTTCCGGATCGGGCATCCAGATCACCAAGATTCTCCGGACAATGGAGAGGACAAGGAGGACAAAACCAATAAACACAAACGCTTGGGGAATCCAGATTGGCACCTGGAGAAGTGACAGATCTTTTGTATTGAACGTAAGTGACTGCTGGAACATGTCAAAAGCCAGCTTGGAAATGTAGAGGAACAGAGCAAGGCTGACTGACATAAGCAAGGTTTCCAACATTCTTTTCATACCGGGATTCAGCTTACCTAAGAGGATATCAACCCGGATGTGCTCATTTTTCTTCATTGCATAGGAAGCGGCCAGGAATGATGCGGCGATGAACATATAAACCGTGACCGGCTCGACCCAATGCGCGCCAATGTGAAAATATCGGGCAATGACACCCCAGGTCACCGCAAAACAGATCAGGAAAACTGAAATACCTGCGAGAGCGCCTGCAGCATCGATGACTCTGTCCATCAGTCGCATAACCCATTTCATCTTGCAATCCCCCCTTCTAATAAGAAAGAGGACAAAAGCAGCAATCTCTCTTGTCCTCCCGCTTTGTTATCTGTTGTCTTCGATGATTTTCAGAACTTCTTCTCCTACAGGTCCGGCCTCTTTAATAAACCCTGCTTTCAATTCCGCAAATACCGATTCAAATGCAGCCCGGTCGATTTCATGGCCTGTCATTCCTTCACCCTCAAGGGCAGCAGTTGCATCCGCATAAACCGCTTCCTGTTCTTTCGCGATCCAGTCCTGGGCTTCGGCTGCGGCTTCCAGCAATACATCCTGTGTCTCTTCGTTCAGACCGTCCCACCATTTCTGATTAACCGAAAGCAGAACGATACCAGCGTTGAACTTCCCCGAGTACCGATTGCTATACTCGAAGTATTGCATTGCCTGGAACCCTGCAACTGATGAGACAGCGGCGTCAATTGTTCCACGCTGCAGTGCCTGCGCAGTTTCGGCGCTGGAGATGGAGACCGGTGTCCCGCCCACCAACTCTACAAACCTGGACATTGTAGGGCTTGTCGTCCTTACCCGCATCCCCTCGAAGTCTTCTGGCTTCAGAAGCGGTTCGTCCGTTGAAGCAAAATAGGCAAAGCCTGAATCTGTCCACAGCAAGGGCTTTACGCCAAAGTTCCCCAACTCTTTTTCAAACACCTCAGCCAGCCCATTTTCAAAGCTTCTGTGAACATGAGCGTAGTCATCAAATACAGGCAAGGTCGAAAAATCGGCAAGTGGTAATTGGGATGACCACATTTCCATCGTGTTCACTCCCATTTCGATCTGTCCGCTTGAGACGGCATTCGGCATCGCCGTATCAAGATAGAGCTGGCCGGACGGATAAATTTCGATCTCGATCTTGCCGTCACTTTTTTCATTGGCCAGTTCTGCAAAATGCTCATATCCTTTTGAAGCGAACAAGCCGACAGGATAGCTGTGGGCGAGCTTCGCTTTCACTTCCTGAATCTCCCCGCCGCCTTCGGAATCAGCTTGGGCCGCCTCCCCTTCTTCCCCATCCGCCGAAGAACACGCGGACAAAAGCACAAGAAACAGTCCGAGCACAGTCCATGAGAATTTCTTCATTTTCAAATCCCTCCCGTTTGATGTCCTTGCATTTCTCCAACTCAATGGCCAAAAGGCATTTTGAAAGCGCTTTATCCAGTTAAGTTGACTTGATTATAGAGGACAGGCCGTCAGTGTTGTTCAGGAGGATTTGTTTGATAAATCAATAAACTTAGTAGATTTATTATGGACGGGCCTGACGGTTCCTTCTATGCCGCAGAAAAAAGAACCTCCCATGAAACTGGAGGTCCTAATTAGCTTGCTTATTCAACAGAAACTTGCGGAGCACCGGTTTTGGCCCTCGGCATTTTCACCGCGACATACCAGACCAGCGCCAGTGCAAACAGGCCGACGGTGCTGATGAGGAGCGGGAAACGCCCGATGTCCTGGTTGAACAGCTGCATGATCGCTCCGAAGACGAATGGTCCAAGGATACCGCCAAGCCCCTGTGCCACAACGACGAGACCGACATAGGAAGTCCCGGAATTCGGCGGCGTCGCCTCGGTGACACGCGCGAACACACCCGGAAGCCCAATGCCCATCCCTGCGCCTCCGATGATGCTTCCGATGAAGATCATCGTCAGGCAATGGGAGAAGTAGCAGACCAGCATCCCCACACCCGTCATCAGGACGGCGACCGGCAGATAAGAGACCGGGAGCAGATGCTTGACCTTCCCGAAGACAAAACCGGCGAGGAGTGTTCCGAACGTAAAGACGGAAATTGCCATGCCCGCCTGTGTCGCAGTGCCGAGCTGGTCGTTCTGGATGACAACCGAAATGTTGGTCACATAGCCGAAGATCAGAGCGGAGTAAACCATCTGTCCGAGTGTGACCGAATAAACCACTTTCGGTGTTTTGACTTTGACCTTTCCGGCTTCCGCCTGGCCTTCCTTCTTTTTTGGTTCCGGCAGGTAGAGGAACGTCAGCGCCAGGATGAAGATCGGAAGCAGGTATGTGAGGAACCCGTACTGCCAGCCGAACGCATCCGCCAGCATGCCGCCCGCGAGCTGGTAGAAGATCGCTCCGATGCAGGCAACGGTGGACGTACCGAAACCGATCAGGAAGTCCTTCTCGCGTCCTTCGAAGAAGTCGGTGATGATATCAATCGACAGTGGCATCGTGATCCCTACACCGAGTCCGAGCATCCCGCGGAAGGCGATGATGAGCGGCAGATTATCTGCAAGGAAGAATGGCATGGTTCCACCGATGACGAACAGCGTCAGACCGGTGAACAGGAGATGACGCTTGTTAAAACGGGCAGACAGCTTGCCATAGAAAAGTGCGGGAAGAATCTGCAGCAGGCCCGGGAACGTCGCCACCATCATCACGATGGTCGGGTTATAATCCGGGAACGCCTTGATAATGTCGGCCATGATCGACCCGGCAACGCCCGCCGCCACGTCCTGGAACGCGATGAGCACAATGAGGAACTTCAGGAAATTGCGGTTGATGTTTCGCTTCATAAGATCCCCCTTAATGAATTGAACCTCACAACAATCCGACAGGAGCCGTGTTTACCTTTTTTATAACGGACCAGCAGATCGTCCCCCTTTCTCTCCCTCCGGAGAAGCAATAATTTGAATTGAGAAAGCGCGAAATTTATTTAAAGCGCTTACATCTATTCGCTCACTTATTGTATTTAAAATTTTCTGTATATTAAATACTGAAAGGTAAAGTCCATAGATGGTTACCGAATTACCTAGTCGATGGTGGTAAATAGTTGTGGAAATCAACAAGCGACATGAGTTAAAAGACCCACCAAAATCTAATTGGAATTTTCTGTTTATCCATAAATACCCAAACTCTTTTTCTGCCTTCATGTTCCAGGGCGTCAGGCTTAGAGTTAATTGGACCCCCTTTACTTCCCCGCCCCCTTCCTCTACACTGGAGGCATCGGGGCAACCCGGGACACAACAAACTGTATACCGTCAATTGCACTGGGGGTGCCCGTTACGGGCTGAGATGAGAGCGCTGCTCCGATCCCTTTGAACTCGATCAGGTTAGGACCTGCGTGAGGAAGTGCGGCGAGTTTCATTGCGCCCTTCTGTTAATGGGCATGTTCTGAAATTACGGCTGCATCTTCACGGGTGCAGCTTTTTTGTGTTCATTTTCAGAAGGGGGAATTTAGAAATGGAAGAATTGCAGTGTGGAATGAGCCCAATCGTGGGGTTCCGGTTTACGCTCAATCCGATGACCGATGATTTTGTGGCGGTCATCAAGGGAGCGCTTAAAGAGGTGGACACGTCCGCGGTATGGATGCACACGGATGATGTGTCGACGGTCATCCGCGGAAAGCAGGTGCATGTGTTCAACGTGGCGAAGGCGCTGGCCCTCCACGCAGCGAAAACCGGCGTGCATGTGGCGCTGAACGGGACATTTTCGGCGGGCTGCCCTGGGGACACCGCGGGAGATGCCTACCTGGACAAGCCGGATGAGGTGCTGAACAACGACCCGACCAAGCAATATGTATCGTCGCAGTTTGCATTGTATCCGATGAATAATCCGGATTACATGTCGGTCATCTACCGTGAAGTGGAGCGCGCGAAAGAACGCGGCGTCTTCAATGAGTCAATGCATTACGCGAGCGGGATCCATGGGGATATCCACGATGTGTTCGACTTTTATGAAAAGACGTTTACCCACGCCCGCTCCGAGGAGCACCGCCATCTCGTTATGACGGTCTCGATGAGCATCAACAGTCCGTCCCACGGAGGGAAATGACATGTTGAAGTCATGGAAACTCAAAGAGATTGTGCTCATGTCCCTGTTCGGGGTGGTATTCGGTATCGTGTATCTTGTCGCCATCCACTTCGGGAACATCTGGGCGGGCCTGATCGGGCCGATCGCCTATGAGTGGATGTTCGGCATCTGGTTCATCGTGTCGATCCTGTCGATGGCCATCATCCGCAAGCCCGGTGCCGCGGTGTTGCCGGAGACGATTGCCGCCATCATTGAAGTCATGCTCGGCAATGCGGTCGGCCCGCGCCTGATCTTGTCCGGAGTTATCCAGGGTCTCGGCGCCGAAGCGGCATTTGCCGCCACCCGCTACCGGCACTTTAATCTGGCGGTCATGATGCTAGCAGGCGCCGGTGCTGCGGTGTTCAGCTTCGTTTACGGTTACTTTGTCTCGGGCTATGCCGCGCTTGACCCGTCGTTCGTGCTCCTCATGTTCACGCTGCGCGTGCTGAGCGGCGCCATCATTGCAGGAATAGGCGGCAAGTACCTCGCCGACGGACTGCTGGCAACTGGCGCGCTCCGCGGTTACGCCATTTCCCGACCGAAACAGGGTGGGGCCGGTGCATGATCCGATTCTTGCGCTTGAGGATGCCTCATTCCGTTTTCCTGTTGACCCGGACAACACGTTGAACGGCTTGACGTTCGATATCCACCGAGGCGAGCGGGTCGTCATCAGCGGGCCGAGCGGCTGCGGCAAAAGCACCCTGCTTTACCTGCTGAACCGGTTGTATCCGCTGAACTGTGATGGAATTGTGGAGGGTGACATCCGTCTGTTCGGGAAAAGTGCCGACGATTACCGGCCCGGGGAGATCAACCGGCTGATCGCGACCGTCTTCCAGGATCCGGACTCCCAGTTCTGCATGACGACCGTCGAGGAGGAGCTCGCCTTCACGATGGAGAACTTGCGGGTTCCCCGTGCTGACATGGAGCGACGGATTGTGAACGTGCTCGATCAGACCGGACTCGCGGACTTCCGCCATTCGGTCATCCAGTCCCTGTCCGGCGGCCAGAAGCAGCGTGTTGCCACTGCCTGTGCACTTGTGGCAGAGCCGGAGGTCCTCCTTCTGGACGAACCGCTCTCCCACCTCGACCCGCTGACCGCCCGGAATTTCGTCCGGTGGTTGGACAGCCTTCAAAAGCAGACCGGCCTGACGATTGTCGCGGTGGAACACCGGCTTGATCTGTGGGAGGGATTCTTTGAAAGGGAGATTGCACTCGGCTCGGAAGGCCGGCTTCTTGCGGACGAGCCGGCCGTCCCAAAAGCTCCGGTTGTTTTCCCAAAACGCGCCTCCGGCATCACCGGCAGGCCTGCCCTATCTGTATCGGACCTGTCGGTTGAAATCAGCGGGAAACAGCTGCTTGCTTCGCTTTCATTTGATGTGAGTGAAGGCGAAATCGCCGTCATCGCTGGACCGAACGGGAGCGGGAAATCGACTCTTGCCAAGGCGCTCTGCGGCATTTACAAACACTCCGGTACCGTCCGGTCACCCGGCACCGGATACGTTCCCCAGTCACCCGAATTCCTGTTTCTGACGAATTCCGTCGGGGACGAACTCGCCTTCTCGGGCTTAGTTACGACGGAAACGCAGGACGATCTCGCAAAACGGCTGAAGCTCATGCCCATTTGGGATGCGCATCCGTTCTCGGTCAGCCATGGACAGAAGCGCCGCGTCGCGATTGGCGCAATGCTCGCCGACAACCGCCCGGTCATCATCATGGACGAACCGACATCCGGCCAGGACGCGGCAGGTCTGCAGGAGCTATTTTCGCTTATTGACGAACGCTCCCGGGAAGGCATCACATTCCTGATCATCACCCATGACATGGAATTCGCCGCGGCTGTCGCAGATTCGATTTTCTTGGTTAATGAAGGACGCCTGACCGGAAAATTCAAAGCGGAGGATGTGTGGGCGGACTCTGCACTGCTGTACACACACCACCTTCTCCCGCCGAAAGGAGCGGACAGCCGTGAGCCGGCTTTTGCATGACATGAACCCGTCGGTGAAGTTCGTCATCGTGACTGTCTCCATGCTCACGCTGGCCTTCTTCTTTGATCCATGGACGCCGCTACTTTTCTGGATCGCGATCCTCGTCCTTCAAGTGACGATGAGCCGGATCAACTGGAAGCTGTGGGCGCTCATGATGCTGCCCTTCACGCTCGGCGCTGTCGGATACCTGTGGACGACACTCGTCTTTGGAGCGGACACCGGCGGTGAAGTCATCGGCTCCTTCGCTGGTATCCAAGTCACTGATACGCAATGGGCCCATGCCTGGTCACTGACTTTCCGGGTTATGGCCTTCTCGACGCTGTCGCTGCTGTTTGCCTTCACCACGAATCCGGTCACCTTCGTCATGAGTCTCATGCAACAACTCAAGATCTCGCCGAAAATCGCCTACGGCACGATGGTCGGCTACCAGTTCCTGCCCGTCTTGAAAGACGAACTCACCCAGATCCGGCAGGCCCAGCGCCTCCGCGGGGTCGGCCGGGACCGGCACTGGTGGCAGCGGATCGCCGGCACCAGACGCCTCCTGATCCCGATGCTCGCCGGAGCCGTACGAAAAGCCGAACGCGCCGCCTTCGCGATGGAAGCGAGGGGATTCACCGGAGAACGGCGCGAAGAATTCTATCGGCCAGTGAAGGTGAGCGGTCTCGATTATGTATTGGCAGGCGTGTTTCTGGCAGTACTGGCCCTGAGTTGTGCGGGTGGCCTCGTTTTAGGGAAATGAAGCAAGCATCCGGCAATGGGTTGCCGGATGCTTTTTGATTGCCGCTATTGAGAGCGCTCATAGATTTCTACGAGCGCTTTCGGCAGTTCTATGAGCGCTCCGGCCATTTCTATGTGCGCTTATCGAGCTTCTATGTGAGCTTCTTCTAGTTCTACGAGCGGTCACTCTTTGATTGCCCGCCTCTGACAAACACCTTCACCTTCCCGCTCCGTTCCACTGTCGCAAGCAGGACATCCTTCAATTGCACATAGTGCTCTTCTTTCAGCACCGATAAAAACCACGTTTCATCCTTTCCTGCCTGCCCGAGCGCTTGTCGGTCGATCTTTCCTTCCCTCATGACGACAACCGGCAGGTCAAACGGCTCAGGTATCATGTCAAAGCCCTGGCGGGTCGGCCCCTGGTATTGCGGACTTTCGAAAAATGAAATTGTGCCGTCTGGCTCCCATAGCGCCAGCGACAGTTTCCGGAGGTCTTCAATCCTCGCCTTCCGCGCCTCGGAAAGCAGATAATCGATGGTGATTCGGGCTTTTTTCAGGTTCGGATAAACGAGCTGCCCTTTGTCCACGAGCGGGAGCGGCCGGGGCAGAACGAATTTTCGAATGCTCCCTGATTTCAGAACGGCGAAAACACTCGCAGAATAGAGGAAAGCAAGCGAAACCATGGTGATCATCGACCCTTTTAGGCCGAGCCCTTCATCAGACAGGGGGTGCGCGATGATATTCCCGATTGTGATCGCGACTGCAAAATCCAGCAGGCTCAGCTGTGAGATTGATCGCTGCCCCATAGCCTTGACCACAATCAGCAGAAAGACATAGGAAACAATCGCCCTCAAAACCCACTGCATGGCGGTCAGCGTTTCTTGGGGTTGAAAAAACTCCATCGGAACCGCCCCTCTCGGCTGTTTTCAGCCAGTGTGTCCAATGGGAGCAGAGGTTTACACCCTTTTACTAAGACGAGAATTCGCCCTCATCCACTAAATAGGATGAGGGCGAATTCTCTATTAATTATTCCAAATGGTTTATAGCGTAATCGGCTTCTTCTTGTGTGAATTTTTCGCCGTGGGGAGAAATTAGCTGATCTCTTATTGCTTCTGGAGACATGCTCATTGATTCTTGATAACTTTTAGCTTTTGCTAAGGCATTTTCATTATAATCAGCTTTCAAGTTGTCAACTGCGTATTGTGCCTCGTCTTCAGTAAATCTCTCACCATGTTCAGAGATAAGTTGTTCGTAGATTCCCTGTTTTGACATGTGCATGGTATTTGAATAAGATTCACCCTTTATTAATGCATTTTCTTTCCAATCGAATTCTAGCTTACTCATTGCATAATCTGCCGCTTCTGCAGAAAACTTTTCACCATATTCAGAAGTCAATTGATCATAAATACCGTTTTTAGACATATTCATGGTTTTCGCATATGATTCAGCCTTTACAAGAGCAGATTGATACTCTTTGGGAACGTCATTCTCAGGCTAAGCTTTTTCTTTTGGCTCTTCTACTTTTGTCTCTTCTACTTCTTTAGGATTCTCGGTCATTTCAGCAGAAACTGGCTTGCTTTCTTCGTTCGTCTCCGCTTTTTCATCATTATTGCCGTTTACAGCAACTACAATAATAATTGCAAGTGCCCAAATCCACCACTTTTTATAGAAGGGTTTTTTCTGTTTTTGTTTTTTACTCATTCCTATTATCCCCTTTATATATCATAATACTTAAATACTACCATATATTAATAGTCAAAAGGGATTATAAATTAAATTTTAAAATAGGCATTTAGACTTTTTTGTGACAAGAACTTCTACAGCTCAACTAAAACGAACTCCAAACAAAAAAGAGAAGGCGCAGCCACGCCTTCTCCCATCAATCAGTTATTAATATATTTCTCAAACACCGCTCCGAAATCTTTATCATGGTACTTTGCACGCGCCTGCTGCATCCAGTTAAATCCGAATTCGGTCAGCTTCTCGTATTGTTCGGAAAGCTGAACATCCGAAGGTCGCGCGTTGTGGAGCACCTGGACAGCGCGGTCAAGGCTTTGAGTGGCCATGTCCATCTGAATGCTGTTTTCGTGCGTCACTTCAGCGATATAGACAAGCGCTTTGTACAGGTCTTTCAGCTGATCCAGCTGTTTCTTGTCGACATCGATGCTGTAGGCCTGGTTGCCCAGTGTGAACTTGATTTCTACATCAAGATCGACTTTCCCGGCAGTCTCCAGCGCAACATCCGCGAATTTGTATTGGGAGTACGCATAACGCTTAAGCGTCCGCTTGGAAGACACGGCAGTGTCTCCGTCCACATGGATGAACGCAATGTTCGTGAAGCAGTACTCGTCCGCTTTCGTCTTGATCAGGAAATAGATTTTCTCGTTGTCCTCGTGACGGATGTAATCATCGGCGTCCGTCTTGTCATAGTCCGCAGGCCCGATAATCTTCCCGATGTCCGACAGTCCAAGCGCGTCGGAAGCGATTTTCTTCAGCATGGTACAGCCCCTCTTCCTCTATATAAACTCACTTTCAGTATAACATTTCACAATTAGATATCCGGACAAAAAAGGAGCGTGCAGGTTTGAACCGCCCTCACGCTCGCTCATAGAATCCCTCTTCACTTCACCGCCGCACCCCTTAACGGATGATAGGCACTTAAATCCATTCCTGTCTCCTCCCCCACAGCAAGACAGGCCGCCAGATAACCGACATAAGGCCCCATCGTGAGACCCGACGGCCCCAGCCCCGTCGCGATTGTGACTTGGCCGATTTCCTCCAACTTACCGAGCAGCGGAAGAGAATCCTCGCCCATCGGCCGGAAGCCGATCCGGACTTCTCTCAGCGTTCCCGACGAGAGTCCTGGAGCAATCCGGAGAGCTTCACCCGTGACTTCATGCACCCCTCCGACTGTCTGCCGGTAATCAAATCCTGAGCCGGTCTCCCTTGTTGCCCCCGCCACTACCCGTGAATCATCAAACGCCAGCATATAGTGGCTGCTATGCGGCAGGACGACCGGCCAGTCGGAAGTGTTTTCCCCCTGCATATCTATATGAAGAATCTGTCCCCGCTGCGGCTGCACGTTCACCCGGACACCGAGCGGTTCCAGAAGTTCGGGCACCCAGGCGCCAGCGGTTACGATCACTTGGTCAGCATCGATGATCTCATTACCGGCGGCCACGCCTGTCACCTTGCCCCCGTCCGAAATGAGACTCGCTCTCCCTTCCACGATCCGCGCGCCATTCTTGCCGGCCGCCCTCACCATCGCCTCGCGCAGCAACCGGCCGTCAATCCTTGCCGCGCCGGAGACAAAGACAGATTCGAGTTCTTCATTTAATGGAGGGAACCTGCGACGGGTCTCCTCGGCGTCGAGCCGCTGGACATCTCCCAATTCAGGTGCATCCGCCTTCTTGGCCCGGACTGCTTCTTCGATCTGGTCGAGCTTCTCGGGACGGTCACTCACACAAAGCGCGCCGACCCGCTTGTAACTTGTTCGGTGCTCTCCGTTCCCTTTCAGGCGGCCAATCAAATCAGGATAGAACTTTGCGCCTTCTTTCGCAAGGCGGTACCAATCCGGGTCGTCCGCATGAGAAACCCAGGGACAGATGATCCCGGCTCCTGCCAATGTCGCTTTCCCCTTCTGTTCCTTGTCGATCAGAATCACTTCTGCATCCGCCCGCCTGCTCAGATGATAGGCGGCACTTGCGCCGACGATACCCGCTCCGATTATGGCGACTTTCATGGCGTCACTCCTTCTTTTGATAGGATAATAAAAGCGCCCTATTGGACGCTTTTCTCTTAAACCGTATGCACTGTCTTCGCCGTACCCGCCTTCATGACCTGCCCCGGGAGTTTATATCCCAGAATCTCCTGCATTCTTCCGGCTGTGCCGATCAGCCCTTCCAGGTCGACACCTGTTTCCACATCCATCAGCTCCAGCATATGGGCGACATCGTCCAGCGCGACATTGCCGCTTGCTCCCGGAGCAAACGGGCAGCCGCCGATTCCTCCGAGCGCGGCATCAAAGTGCCGGATGCCTTCCTGGTACCCGGCCACCAGATTGGCAAGACCCATGCCGCGCGTATTATGCAGATGCAATGCGAACCGCTGTTCCGGGAAGCGTGCGGAAAGTGTGCGGACAAATTCCGTCACTTGTTTGGGATTGGCCATTCCCGTTGTATCACAGAGTGTGATCTGGGACAGGCCCATATCAGCGACTTTCTCAATGACTGTCTGCACTTTTTCCACGGGGTACAAACCTTCAAACGGACAGCCGAATGTCGTCCCCAGGCTCAGGACGATGCGGTCAGGAGAAAATACTTTCGTAATTTCTTGCAGTTGATCCAAGGATTCTCCCACGGTCCTACGCACATTTTTCTGGTTGTGCGTTTCGCTGATCGACAGAACAAAGTTAATCTTGTCCGCTCCGGCTTCGCGAGCCAGCTCCGCGCCTTTCAGGTTGGGCACAAGGACGATAATTTCTGCATCCCCGCGGTTAATGCGTGCCAGCACTTCCTTGGCATCCTTTAATTGAGGCACCGCCTTCGGTGAAACGAATGAAGTCGCTTCAAGTCGCTTGACTCCTGATGCGAGGATTCCGTTCAGGATTTCCACTTTCCTGTCGGTCGGAATCCATTCCTTCTCCATCTGGAACCCATCCCGTCCGGTCACATCAGTCAGCACGGCTTCAGGATTTGCCATTCAGCACGCCCCCTTTCACTTTCGGCAATTTATAAAACTCTTTCATCTCCGCATAACCGCCCGCAAGCCGGCCAAGCGGATTCAGCCGGTCGAGGTCCACTTTATATGGCTCCACATAGTACTCTTCCTGTATATGATAATTCACTACTTTTCCGAGAATCAGATGATCCGACCCGAGATCGATGATCCGGTCCAGCTCAAGCTCAAACGAGATTGGAGCCTCGCCCACCCTAGGTACACCGGTCACTGTATCGAGCACGCCAGTCAGCCCCGCCATTTCGAATTCATCCACTTCGGGCGCATGATTCAGTGATGTCTCATGCATCGCTTCCCCAAGGTCAGCGCCAAGGATATTAATCACATACTTCGACGTATCCCGTATATTCCGGAGCGTGTCTTTTACGGTCCCTTTTCTTTCCCCTACTCCGGGTCCGATCGAAATACAAAGCATCGGCGGTTTTCTCGATGCCACCGTGAAGAAACTGAAAGGGGCCAGGTTCCGGTTCCCATCCGTATCAATGGTAGATACCCAGGCGATGGGTCTAGGCACCACTGCTCCAGTCATCAGTTTGTAAGCGTCTTTTGTTTCGAGCGTTCGCAAATCAATCTGCATGGGCTGCCTCCTTAAGTCTTTGTTGTTTTTCTATTCCCGATGCCAGCTTCAGTGAAATCAGCACCAACATCAACAGAGCCAGCAGGAACCACCAGGCGTACTGGAAGGAATGGCTGATATCCACCATCATCCCGAACAGGGGCGGAACAAAAAGTACGCCACATGACCCGATGGTAAGAGTAAACCCTGTCGACAATCCGACACGTTCCTTTGGTACCACTTCAGTTGCACTGTTCATCCAGATTCCGTTATAGCCTGCTATGCAGAAACCGAGCACTGCGGCAATAACGGCCAGTACATAGTAAGGTGTTCCCGCCGGCAAAATGCTGATCAGGGTGATGAATACCGCTGAAATCAGCGTGACCAGGATCAGGATGATGATCCGCCTGGACTGGAACAGGGTGTCACTGATGATGCCCCACCCGATCCGGCCAAGCGAACCGGCCACCTCTGATATGACCAACAAGCCGGCCGCGGCGGTCAGGCTGATGCCGATAAATTCATGACTATAAATGACCAGATACGTATTGAAGGTCATCTGGATTCCGGTCAGTCCCATTGCGGCGAGACTGATCAACAGAAGGGGACGGTTTTTCGCGACATCCGATAAGCCCGAAAACAGGTTCTTCCAACCGCGTTCCTTCGCGGATACCCGGCCAATTCCCGCTGGCTCCTTATAGAAAAAGGATGCCAGCAAGCCTCCGGTAATCAGCAGGACAGCCGAAGTCAGGATTGAAATTTTCCATCCGTATGCCTCACCGAGCGGCAACAGGATAATCGCTGCAAGAGCGGAACCGAAAGTCACACCCATCTGTTTGATCCCCATCGCGATTCCCCGCTTCTCCGGAAACCAGAAGAAAATCCCCTTGTTCGCTGTCGGATGCATTGCCCCGTATCCCAGTCCTGCCACGGTGATGCACAATAGCACAAATCCGAAATATGGCAGCAGGGACATGGCGATAAACGCTCCGGTTACGCAGGTTGCCACCAGGATGAGCATCGTTCTCGAAGAAACCGTGTCTGACAGATAGCCGGATGGAATGGCAATCATCGCCTGCCCGAGAAAGAGGGCAGCCGTCAGCATGCCGATCTGCGAGTTGGTCAGGTTCAGGTCATATCCGATCAATATACTGAGTGGCGCAATGCTGCGCCCCGCAAATGCCACTAATATCTGCACAACAAGCAACCATAGCAACATCGTCCACGATTGCCTTAACACAATAGAATGGGATCCCATCCCTTCATCTCCTTAGTTCTGGGTCGGCATCCTTGTTAGAGCCGGTGCCGCCACTTCCTCATCATCTTCTTCAGCTGAAGGGACGAGGATGGAGCCGACGACCGCAACGAGGAAGTTCAGTGCCAGCCCGATGACTCCGCCATGGATGCCCATGACCGTTTTATGGCCTGTCCATGTCATCAGTCCGGCGACGACCGCACCGAGAAGCATTCCCCAGAATACCGGTTTCGAGGACATCTTCTTCCAGTAAATGCCGAGCACAAATGCCGGGAACACCTGCACGAGCAGCTCGAACTTCAGAACGAAGATTTCATACAGGGTGCCCGGAGGATTCCAGGCAATCCAGAGAAGAAGCGAGATCACGACAACGCCTGCGATTTTTCCGACCATCAGTTTCTTCTTTTCAGGTGCAGTCGGATTGATATATTTTCCGTACAAATCGTTCGAGACGATCGAAGAGAAGCTGAGAAGGACCGAGTCTGCAGTGGAGATGATTGCCGCGACGATGGCACCGAAGAAGATGATCATCACCCAGTAGAAGAATCCATTGATTCCGGCAATTTCATTAGCCAGAAGTCCGACCAGCTGCTCAGACCCCGCGGTGTCCAGGCCTGGAATAACGACGATTCCGATCAGGCCGATGAACAGGACAAGACCCGTCGTAATCGGCGGCATCCACGCCATGCGGGCAAACGACCTTTTCAGTGTCCGCTCGCTTTTTGAAGCGAAAATCCTCTGGACCGCATGCGGGTAGATGGCCGCTCCGAACCCGACCAGAAGCAGCATGCTGAACCAGTTGATTGATGTGGTGAGGTCCGGCACACCGACAAGACCCGGATCAACGTTCGCGATGCTTTCGGTGATCGTCCCGATTTTTCCTCCCGCCAAATAAATGGCACCGATCAGGAAGATGACCACCCCGACCATGAGGACAACCCCCTGCATGACATCGGTAAAGGCGACAGCACGCATGCCACCCATCCACTCATAGGCCAGCATGACAAGGATGAATCCGACAACTGCCACCTGGTAAGGAATTGTGCCGCCAGTCAGGCTGGTGACTGCATGGCCGATCGCGACCAGTTGTTCCAAGAGATAGTTGCCCAGTCCCCAAAGCATAAGGAAAATCGCCAGGATCGTGACCCGCTTCGATTTGAAGCGATGGCTCAGCCAGTCGGAAGGCGTGATGAAGTTATACTTTTTGCCCAGTACATACATCCTCGGTGCAAAGAGAAGGTAGATCCCGATGATGATGGTCATAAAGGAAATCGACTGCAGCCAGGTCAACCCGGTCCGGTAAGCCGACGGCGCATATCCGACAATCGTGTTTCCGCTGTACTGTGTGGCATATAGGGTGAAGAACAGCGCGACAATCCCGAGGTTCCGGCCGGCAAGATAGTAGTTGCTGAGGCTGTGGTTGACCGTTTTATCGGAACGCCCGGCGAACCAGCCGATCGCAAGCATAATGACTGCATAGGCGACGAGGATGATGACCCCGTCCAAGCCAGCAAACTTGAGTTCTGTCATTCTGCCGCTCCCCCTTCCCGCTGCTCCTGCTCTTCTTCATCTTCTACAAGGTTCCACTGCGTCATCGTGACCCAATACAGGTAACCGCTCAGGACAAGTGATGCAACCAGGATGATCAATGCCCAGTATGGCAATCCGAACACCAAAGGATAGATGTCCCCCACCGGAAAATACCACGGAACATTTGCCAGAACGATCAGCACCAGTCCGATCCAGATCCACTTTTTCCGGATCGGCTCTTTGATAGATTTGGAATTCATATACTCTCTCCTCATCAGAATTTTCCCCTGTACCCTTCGGTCCGTTTTCTTGGTGCAGATCTGGCTGAAGATCGACCTTATGCGATCAGATGATATTCTTTTGTTTTAGTTCTTCCAGCTTCTCTTCGTCGTACTCCAAAAGCTTTCCGTAGACTGCCGCATTATCTTTGCCTACTGACTCGGCCCCTACATGCTTGACTCCCCCTGGCGTCCTGCTGAGCTTCGGTACAATGCCCGGCATCGGGAACTCGCCCAAGGTAGGGTGCTCGGTCTTGATAATCATTTCCCGCGCCGCGTAGTGCGGGTCTTCCACAATATCCTTCGCGGAATAGATCAGTCCGGACGGCACGCCATGCTCTTCAAGAAGCGCCAGGATCTCTTTGGCATCCAGGCTCTTCGTCCATTCCTCAATCAGTGCATCCAGCTGCTTCTGGTTTTCACCTCGAGCCAAGTGGGTCGCATATCGCTTGTCTTCCGCCAGCTCCGGCTGTCCCATCGCCTCACATAGTCTCCTGAACACGCCGTCTGCGTTGGCCCCGATGACGACATAGGTTTTGTCTTTCGTGAAGTAGATATTGGACGGCGCCACTCCCGGCAGGACATTCCCCATCCGTTCACGGATATAGCCTGCCAAGAGATAATCCGGAATGAGGCTCTCCATGACGGCAAAGACTGATTCATAGATGGCCGTATCGACAACCTGCCCTTTGCCTGACTGATGGCGCTCCTGAAGGGCGACAAGTGTGCCGATCGTAGCGAACAAAGCTGCCAGCGTATCACCGATGGAAATCCCGATCCTTGAAGGTGCCCTGTCTTCGAAACCGGTGACATAGCGGATACCGCCCATCGCTTCACCGACACTGCCGAAACCAGCCTTTTTGTGGTAGGGGCCCGTCTGGCCGAACCCTGAAGTCCGGGTCATGATCAGCTTCGGATTGATCTCGGACAGCGACTCATAGGAAAGCCCCCATTTCTCGAACGTCCCCGGCCGGAAGTTCTCGATCAGGATATCGGCCTCCGCCACGAGCTCTTTCAGAATCTCCTGACCTTCAGGCGTCCGGAGATTCAAGGTGATCGATTTCTTGTTCCGTGATTGGATCGGCCACCATAGGCCGACCCCCTCCTTCGACTTGCCCCAATTCCTCAGCGGATCGGAAACATCCGGCGCTTCAATCTTGATCACCTCAGCCCCAAAGTCACCAAGCAAACGTCCTGTAAACGGACCGGCCAGCAAGGTGCCCAGCTCCAGGACACGGATTCCCTCAAGCGGCAGCTTATGCTCTTCCACAGAAGAATTCCCTTCCTGTGTGGAATCCGCTTCTAGTGGCTTCTCCTGAAAATGAACCACGGTACCATCCCCATTCAGATAAATTTAATTTATCAAAAAATATCATATGGTATACAATAGGTCAATAACATTCTTAAATTTTAATGAATTCCTTTAATAATTGATTATAATGTATACAATTAAGGGAAAATCGGCATTCACGCATGCCAATGCTTAGGTCTTATTTCCTTTATAGCGCAGCTCGTCTACACTGGTAAAAAGACTTCTGTGTAAAATCCTTAGAAAGGAACTGCTTATGAATCCATACACTTATATAAAAAACGCCATCATCGTCGGCCATTACAAGCCGGGAACACGACTGACCGAAAAAGCGCTCGCGGACGAACTCCAGGTGAGCCGGACCCCGATCCGCGAAGCGATCAAGCAACTGGAAGTCGACGGGCTGATCACGCCATACAAAAAACGCGGCTATGTCGTAAAGTCCTTTTCAATTGAAGACATCCGCCAAATCTACAATATCCGTGCGCTGCTTGAAGGGTACGCAACCGGAGAAGCCGCTCTGAACCGTACTGAAGAGGCCCTCGGCAAAATAGCTCATAAAAACGAATTGTACCGGCAGGCAATTGACTCCCTTGACCGGGAGGACATTGAAACCATCCAACACATCCAACGGATCAATCAGGAGTTCCATAGCGAAATTTTCTTGGCTTCCGGAAACGAGCACCTCATATCCATGATCGAACGGGTTGTGGTTGTCCCGATTATTTTCCGCTCCTTTTATTGGTACGACGAACACCAATTAATGCGTTCGCTTCAGGTCCACGAGACCATCCTGAATGCCATCCGAAACCATGAAAGTGACCGGGCGAGAGTGGCAATGGAAGAACATATTTATCAGGGGCGGGATGATGTAATAGCAGCATTGCGAAAGCAAGATATATTATCAGATTCAACAAGTGAATCTCAGATGTAAAATATGATGCCGGGCGAGAAAAATAGTTTTTCTCACCCGGCATCAATAAATAAGACCAGGTGAGAAAACAGTCCGTTTTCTCACCTGGTCTATTCATTAAGCTCTTAAATTCTCCACAATCGTCGCAATGCCCATGCCGCCTGCGATGCAGAGCGTCACGAGGCCGTAGCGGCCGCCGGTGCGCTCAAGTTCATGCAGCACCTTCGTCAGGAGGATGGCTCCTGTCGCGCCGATCGGGTGGCCGAGGGCGATGGCGCCGCCGTTCGGGTTGACCTTCTCGATATCCAGGCCGAGCTCGTTGATGCAGGCAACCGCCTGGGCAGCGAATGCCTCGTTCAGTTCGATGACATCAAGGTCCGCGACCGTGAGGCCTGCCTGGCGCAATGCTTTTTGCGTCGCCCCGACCGGGCCCATCCCCATGATATCAGGCGAGCATCCGGAAGATGCCTGTGCCACGATGCGGGCTTTTGGTGTGAGACCGTGGCGCTCGGCAGCTTCTTCACTGGTGACGAGCAGCGCTGCGGCGCCGTCGTTCCGGCCGCTGGCGTTGCCCGCGGTGACCGTGCCGCCTTCCTTGAAGACCGGCTTCAGTTTGGCAAGCTTTTCGAGGCTCGTTTCCCTCGGATGCTCGTCCGTCTTGAAGTCGATCGTCTGCCGGCGTTCCTGGACGGCGTACGGGATGATCTGCTCTTCAAAGCGGCCTTCCCGGATCGCCGCCGCGGTACGCTCCTGGCTAAGCAGGGCGAATTCATCCTGTTGCTCGCGGGAGATGCCGTACTTCTCCGCGACATTTTCAGCGGTAATGCCCATGTTCAGGTTCCCAAATTCCTCAACAGGCTGGGAACCCGGCTGGCTTTCCGTGTTCGGATCCTTCAGCATCGTGTTACCCGCCTTCACACCAAACCGAACGCCGCTCACATAATACGGCGCGGTACTCATCGATTCCGCGCCGCCTGCGATGATGACGTCGCTCAGACCCATGCCGATCTGCTGGGCGGCGGAGTTGACCGCCTGGACGCCCGAACCGCACTGGCGGTGCACGGTATAACCCGGCACGCTTGCCGGAATACCCGCACGGAGCAGCGCAAGGCGCGCAAGGTTCGACTCATCCGCGCTCTGCTTGGCCTGTCCGAGGATGACTTCTTCCACGATCTCTTTATCGATGCCCGTCCGCTCGATCAGTGCCTCCATGACGTGAGCCGCCAGGTAGTTCGCCGGCACATTTCCGAGCGAACCGCCCAGTTTGCCGATCGCCGTTCGGACGGAATCGATGATGACTGCGTTCTTCATGCAAGCACCCCTTTTTCACGTGAGTAATGTTCCACTTTTTCAAGGTCGACATCGACGCCGAAGCCCGGACCATCGGGAACGATGACTTCGAAATCCTTGAACTCGATTCCGTTCGTCGTGATGGAATCCTTGAACAAAAGCGGACCGAACAGTTCGGTGCCGAACTTCATCGGCGGCATGGTCGAATACAGCTGGACCGCCATCGCCGTTCCGAGGTCCGACTCGATCATCGTTCCGCCGTACAGGCCAAGGCCCGCCGCTTCCGCGATGCCGGCTGCCTGCTTGACTGCAGAGAGTCCGCCCGTCTTGCCGATCTTGAGTGCGATCGAATTGCCGGCGCGGTGCTTGGCGATGTGGAAGATTTCCTGGATCGAGGTCGCGCCTTCGTCCGCCAGGATCGGTACCCGATACCGGTCGGCAAGACGCGCCATCCCTTCATGGTTCCACCCCGGAAGCGGCTGCTCGATCATCGAGATGCCGCCATCCTGGAGGATCGGGATGCATTGGTTAGCCGTGTCTTCATCCCACGCCTGGTTTACATCGACCGTGAGCCTTGCCCGGTCGCCGACCGCTTTCTGGATTTCAAGGACATGCCCGACGTTTTTCATCGGATCGCCCTTGCCGATCTTCAGCTTGAAAATGTTATGCCGTTTTTGACGCAGATACTCCTTGGCTTCCTCGATGTCCTTGCCGGTGTCGCCGCTTGCCAGTGTCCAGGCGACCGGCAGGCCGTCGTGGATCTTGCCGCCGAACAGCTCGTACGCCGGGATGTTCCGCTGGCGCGCGGCCAGATCGACAATCGCACTCTCGACAAGCGCCTTCGCGTGCAGGTTGCCGCGGACATGCACCGAAATGTCGTGCATGATCTTGCCGAAGCGGATCGGGTCCTGCCCGATCACATGCGGCGTGATGTACGTATCAATATTTGCCTTGATCGCTTCCGGAGTGGACTCGCCGTACGAAGCCCCGCCGATTGTCGCGATCTCCGACCAGCCTTCACGTCCTTCTGTATCCCTTACCCGCGCCACGACGACCGCCTGTTCGGTGATCGTATGCATCGCAAGCTGATGGGGCCGGATCGTCGGAAGGTCCAGAATGGCCACATGAACCGATTGGATGTTCATCTCAACTGCCCCCTCTTTACTCGATAAATGCTGCTTCCGTTTTTTCGCGCACTTCTTCGATCGTCGCACCCGGCATCAGTTCGACCAGGCGGAGCTGCTTGTCTTCCGTCACTTCAAACACAGCAAGTTCCGTGAAGATCATGTCCACACTTCGAGTCGAAGTAATCGGATACGTGCATTCTTTAAGAAGTTTCGGCGAACCATCCTTGGAAGTGTGGGTCATCGTGACGTAGACTTTCTTCGCTCCGACGAGCAGGTCCATCGCGCCGCCGACGCCCATAATGTTCTTCCCGGGAACCGCCCAGTTGGCGATCACGCCGTGCTCGTCCACCTGCAGTGCGCCGAGGATGGCTGCATCGACATGGCCGCCGCGGATCATGGCGAACGACTCGGAACTGTTGAAATATGCGGCTCCGACTGCCTCGCCGACCGGCAGCTTCCCGGCATTCACGAGGTTAGGATCAATATCTTCCTCTTCCACATCAGTGACGCCGAGCAGTCCGTTTTCCGTATGAAGATGGATGCTGTCGTCTTCCATGTATTCGGCGACAAGCGTCGGAATGCCGATGCCGAGGTTCACGCTCATTGGTCCTTTGAGTTCCTTAGCCACGCGCTCGGCAATCATATGTTGGATTTCCTGTTTTGTCATCGTCGTCATACGCTCACCACTCCTTCCTTCGTCAGCACCTGCTTGGCCTCAATGATGGCATCGACGAACAGATGGGGCGTGACAACTTCTTCCGGATTCAGCTCGCCCGGTTCGACGATTTCATCCACTTCCACGATGACTATCTTGGCAGCCGTCGCCATAAGCGGGTTGAAGTTTCGCGCCGTCTTGTAATAAACGAGATTGCCGAGCGTGTCCGCCTTGTGTGCGCGGATCAGCGCGACATCACCGCGGATCGCCTTCTCGAAAATGTACGGCACGCCATCAATCTCGCGCTCTTCTTTGCCCTTTGCCAAATCCGTTCCGACGCCGGTCGTTGTGTAATAGCCGCCGAGACCCGCTCCGCCTGCGCGGATCGATTCGGCAAGTGTTCCCTGGGGCAGCAATTCCAGTTCAATCTCGCCCGCCTGGTACTTGTCGCCGACATCCCGGTTGCTCGTGAAATACGAACCGATGCCTTTTTTGATCTTGCCCTGGTTCAGCAGCTTGCCGAGGCCCTTGCCCGATTCCCCCAGGTTGTTGGAGACGATCGTCAGCCCGCTGACATCCTTCTCGGTCAGTTCTTCAATAAGCGTGAGCGGCGCGCCGATCAGGCCGAATCCGCCAACAAGGATCGTATCCCCGGACTTCACACCTTCAAGCGCTTCTGCCGCGCTTTGCTTTCGTTTTGTCATCGTTTATCCCTCCGACTTTGTTTCTGCCGATGCCTTCAGCGAATCGCTCAACTCGAACCAGGCCGGGATTCCCGCAGTCAAAATGCAGATGTAGCCGACATCGGCGAGTTCCGCCTCCGTGGCGCCCGCCTGCCGTGCGCGCTCCATCCACTGCACCGCACCATTTCCGTCCAGTTCAACAATATGGTTTCCGACCATATTGAGCAGCTTGAGCCTTGCCGGCACGAGTCCGTCCTCGAGCACCTTCTCCTCGATCTCCTGCCAATCGCCGCCTTCAATCACAGCCGCAACTTCCTCCAGATAGGAAGTATCTTCGCCTTCAAGCCACCCGATTACGACACGGAGCAGCCTTGCCGTACTCATCCCATCTGTTACCGGAACGGTTTTTCCGTTTAGCTCAAGCGCATAACGGATCGCTTCCATCGCGGTTTCAAATGCCCGGTCGCCTTTATATAGGAAGGCCGTCAGGAAATACTCCACGATTTCCGGGACAGAACTGCCGAAATCGACGGCCCCCTTTGTGTGGTACACCATGCTCCGGGGATAAAGCCGCGCAGCGTTCATGCCGGCAATCAGCACATCCTTTTCCTTGCGGGAAAGCGCGCCGTCCTGCATGATCTCCCCGCGGATGCCGGTGTATGTATCGAGCACCTCGGGACTGTAGTCATGCATCTTCTGAACCCAGCCCGGTACGGTGTCATAAACTTTTTTGAAATACTCCAGTGCTTCACTCATTGGTCAGCCCTCCATTTCAACCGATAGAAAGGGATGCACTTAGGCACTCCCCAATTTCCCCAAAAATGTCTTGATAGCCTGATTCACTTCCGGACGGTCTTCAAACACGAGTGTGTAGTGATTCGCATCTGTCTCGATCACGTCCAGATCCCGGATGGCCGACTTGGTCTTGTCGTAATGCTCTTCCAGAAAAAGCGGCGGCATCTGGCCGATTGCGCCGGATGCATAGACAAGCAGCACCGGGCAGCTGACCTTCGAACCGATTTCCTCCGGATCAAATGTGTAGAAGCTGTCGAAATCGGCACGGATGCCTGCTTCGTCAGACTTGTTTTCCCAGTGGCCATCCTTCTCGCCAACCTCATAGGCGGCTGTCTTGGCAATCTCGTCCGACCAGGTGATTCCGAGGTTCCCGTAGATTCTCCGGATTTCCGACACATACGCCTCCTGCGACTCATACGCCTTGCTGATCCTGCCGAGGGACGGTTCCACGATGCCACGCTGGTGTTCGGACATTTCCGCAGCGCCGTCGAGCAGAATCACGCCTTTCACGGAATCCAGGCGGCTGGCCACGATTGACGAGATAAATGCTCCCATCGAATAGCCCATCAGAATCGGATTTTCAATCCCCAATTCTTTAATCAGCCCAACAATATCTTCTGCATGATTGAAGATTGATGGCTCCCGGTCCAGTGCCGCAGAATTTCCGCGTCCCCTGAGATCGACCGCGACAATGCGGTAATCGTCCTTGAACCGGTCGATATAGTATTGAAGGTTCCGGTGATTGCCGGTGAGGCCGTGGATGGCGATGATGGTCCCCTTTTCCCCGGCATGATCAGCCACTTGGATGGCGTTCCCATTTACATTGACCTGATAGAATTCCATTCCGTCACCCCTTTTAATCGTACGTATAATGTACATTATATCGCTAAGCGTACTGTTAAGTCTAAAAAGAAAGAGGGCATCCGGCTGGAATGTCCCCCTTTCCTGTTTTGATTAGTTGTCGAAGCGGAGTACGAAATCAAGCTCAGCTTCTTTGTAATCCCCTTTGTCAACGAGCTTCGTCATGAGGGACTGGCGGACGCCGCGTGCGACATCTGTCTCGAGCCACTCGTCACCTTCGAAGAACACCTGAGTGATCAGCGTTTCATAGCCTTCCTGCTCGAATTTCATGTGGATGTGCGCCGGACGGAACGAATGGTAGCCCGCAGCACGAGTGAACTCCCCTGTCGGCCCGTCAGTCGGAATCGAGTACGGAATCGGCAGGATCGATTCCACTTCGAAGTCTCCGTTTTCGTCTGTGTAGAAATGGCTGCGGAGGTTGAAGTCCGGAGCGTCCGAGTCAAAGTTGGAGTAGTAACCGCTTGCATCATCCTGCCACCATTCGACTTTCGCGTTGGCAAGTTTCTTGCCGTTGACATCGGAAACATTCCCTTTGAAACGCAGTTTTTCTCCGGGCTCGTCATCACGCATGTTGATTTTTGCAGGCTTGCCTTCGACCAATGGAGAACCGTCGGCCCAGTAAGGTCCGAGGAGGGATGGCTCCGTACCCGGAAGGTCTTTGTACTTTGCTTCCAGGACATACGTTTCAACAAAAACATCAAGGTAGAGCGGAATTTCACCGGAGCGTCCGAGACGGTCTGCCCAATTCACAAAGTTCGTGTACTCTTCATGGTTCAGGTTGGCTTCCGCCAAAAACTCTTTCATGTGTTTAACGAAAAGATCGTATACCTCGACGACACGGTTGTTGACTGCAGTTTCAGTTGCATTTGCCATTTAAATCTCTCCTTTTTAATCAGCATTTTGGTCCTATGGTCGCGACAAAGATTTCACTAGCAGGATGCAAACCCATTAAAAGCGCTTGCATAAAGCGTTTACAAAAAATGTGGTTGAAAAAAGAAGTAACTTGTTGTACGATTTGCGTACATGTTTTCGTTTGTCGTACAACTTGTTTTCATTATAGAAAGGAGACATTACTTTGTCAATGCAAGATTCTAAAAATTTCAGAGAAAGTAAGGACTATATTCAGTCTTTAGAGCGTGGGCTAATGGTCATACAGGCTTTTTCAGCCGAAACCCCGCAGCTCACGGTAAGCCAGGCTGCAGCGGCGACAAGCCTGTCACGCCCGGCCGTGCGGCGCATCCTTCTTACATTGGAGGCACTCGGTTTTGCGGAATCCGCAAATGGCATCTACTCACTTACCGCACGCACGCTCACCCTCGGCTACGCTTATTTGTCTTCAAAAAATATCTGGGCCCTCGCTCAGCCGTTCATGCGGGAATTCACGGACAAAACCGGCGAGTCCTGTTCTATATCTGTCCTGGACGGAAATGAGATCGTGTATGTAGCCCGTGTCCAGGCCAAACGGATCATGCGGATCAACCTGGATGTCGGATCCCGGCTCCCCGCCTATGCCACCTCAATGGGCCATATCCTTCTGGCCCATCAGCCGGAAGATAAGTTGGAAGAACTTCTGAAGGACATCCCGTTTGAAGGATTCACTTCAAATACGATTACTGACCGGGAGTTTCTGAAAAAAGAGCTAGGAGAAGTAAAAAATCGGGGATGGGCCGGGGTGGATCAGCAATTGGAGGAAGGACTGCGTTCCATTGCTGTTCCGATTCTCGTAAACGGAAAAGTCATCGCGGCCATCAACTGCTCGGCTCATGCTGGCCGCGTCAGCAAAGAAGAACTGAGGGGCCCGTACCTGGAAATGCTGCGGGAGACCGCACGGGACATCAGCTCGGCAATCACCGCATCCGGACAAACCATATAAAATGGCCCAGCGATCTGGATGCCTGCCCATTTTGTTGC
>NZ_JCAXEU010000016.1:0-68497 GCF_059758705.1 Bhargavaea sp. GQ12 | reverse complement strand
AACCGGCACGAATGCCGGTCTGAAGTCACACATTTGCGTTCTCCAATTGCTTCTCTTTGGCACTTGTAGTGCCCCTTAGGAATGTAAAGTCGCAGCCCTGATCAGCCTGCAGGACGTTTTCAGCGTACATCTTTGGGTAGCCTCTTTCCAACTCATTCGTTTGAATCGGCATTTCCTGCTTTCTCTTTTCCATTTCTTCTTCAGTTATATGGAGATCCAGACGCTTTTCCTTTACGTCAAACTCGATTATGTCGCCGTCTTTGACGTAATTGAGCGGACCGCCAACCGCCGCTTCTGGTGCGACATGGAGAATTACAGTGCCGTAAGCTGTTCCACTCATCCTGGCATCAGAAATTCGAACCATATCTTTGATGCCTTTTTCCAAGAGTTTTTTGGGAATAGGGATATAACCTGCTTCCGGCATTCCCGGTCCTCCAACAGGACCTGTATTTTTTAAAATTAATACACTGTTTTCATCGACATCAAGATTTGGATCATCAATCCTCAGGTTCAGATCTTGAACGTTTTCAAAGACTATAGCCGGTCCCTTATGGGATTGGAGGCTTGCAGCTGAATGTTTAATAACTGCGCCTTTTGGAGCCAAGTTTCCGAATAAAACAGAAAGCCCCCCGCTTGCCGCCAACGCCGTCTCTTTTGTCCGGATGATGTCAGCGTATTCTTCAATCCGATCAAATACTTTGAGATTGTCCCCGAGTGAAGAACCTGTAACTGTCATCATTTCGAGATTCAGTTCCTCTATTAGTTCAGACAAAATGACAGGCACCCCGCCGGCCTTATGCAGGTCTTCCATCTGATACTTCCCGGAAGGGCGGACATTTGCAATCAGTGGTGTGGTTTCACTGATCCGGTCAAAGTCCTTTAGTTGAATATTAAAGCCCATCCGGCCTGCTATCGCCAGGAGGTGGATAATCGTATTCGTGGAGCCTCCGATAGCCATCAGTGCGGTGATGGCATTTCTAATCGAATCCTCTTTGACAATGTCCGAAAAGTTCATTTCATTATGGACCAAATTCACAATCGCTCTTCCGGAGTCTACGCAATGTTCGACCCGTTCATTATGAGTGGCCGGAATTGTCGCTCCGCCTGGCAGCATAATTCCCATCGTCTCTGCGCAAACAGCAATCGTGCTGGCACTTCCCATGACCATGCAGTGTCCCGGCGTCGGTGCCAGTTTTGCATTGATGTCTTCGGATTCCTGTTTAGTGATGTCATTCGCTCTATACTCCTGCCAGAAAAAGCGGCAATCTGAACAGGCTCCGAGCGTCCTTCCGCGGTATTCACCATTATTCATCGGGCCACCGGTCACTAGAATTGTCGGGATATCCGCACTGGCAGCACCCATCAGCAAAGCCGGCGCCATTTTGTCACAGCCGCCAATCAGGACAACCCCATCAATCGGCTGAGCTTTGATCATCTCTTCCGCATCCATTGCAGCCAGATTCCGGTATAGCATGGTCGTGGGAGACGTATTGATCTCACCTAGCGAGATAATCGGAAACTCTAGCGGCACTCCGCCAGCCATTAACACACCACGCTTGATCGCTTCCACCAAAGGCTGAATATGACTGTGGCAACGGTTAATCTCGCTGAACGTGTTGCAAATCCCAATTACCGGTTTCTTGTAGTCTTCTTCGGAATACCCCAAATGACGGTTAAATGCTTTACGGATATACCGGCTGAATCCGGGGTCCCCATAGGAGGTTAAGTTTTTGTCCAGCATTTCAAGCACCTCCCTTGGAGGAAGTTGCCGCTCCGAATTTTTCGCTCAGCTTCTCAATTGCCTCCTGATGCTCTTCATGGAAAACGCTGATTGCCATTTGGGAAGACACGTAATCCAGCGATTGTCTAAGTGACATCGACTCCCCTTCGTTCACGATCCGCTTAATCATGCGGACAACTTGCTGTGGCTTTTCCAGAATAACGGAGCAGAACTGTTTCACAGCCTGGTCCAATTCTTCCGGTGCGACGACCTCCCGCACGAGACCCATCTCTTTGGCTTCCTCTGCGCTATAGATTTTTCCTGTCCAGAACATCTCCAACGCTCTTTCCTTGCCGACAATTCTCGGCAGGTAATAACCTCCTCCATCACCCGGAACAATACCTGCATTAATATAGGTTTCTCCGACCTTGGCCCGGTCTGATGCAATCCGATAATCGCACATCAGTGCCATATCAAGTCCTGCACCGATGGCAGCCCCATTAATTGCTGCAATCATCGGCTTGTCAATCTCATCCATCAATAGAGGAATCCGCTGAATGTTTTTCCACAGACTGTTTTTCACAGCGAGTGGGGTGCTGCGGAAGTCATCTTGTTCCCCTTTCGTCTTTCCCATGAACCCTTCATTCCGAATCATAGACTTTACATCGCCACCAGCGCAAAATGCTTTCCCATTACCGGTGAGTACACCGATATGGATGTCTTCGTTATCCCGAATTTCGATCAGGGCCTCAATCCATAGGTCAATCATTTCCTTACTAAATGCGTTCATCTGTTCGGGACGATTTAAATGAATAAAGGCGACATTACCTTCGATCTTAAACTCTAAGTCTCTCATCGGAAAACACGACCCCTTCCTCTACCAGTTTCTCTATTTCTTCTGCGCTGTAACTCAGATTCTTCAAGACCTCTTCTGTATGTTCTCCCAAACGGTTCGAAGGACTCTTTACAGTAACCTCAGAACGAGAGAAATGGATCGGCGCCTTGATCACCGGAGTCGGGCCGAGGCTCGGGTGGTCGGTTTCCTCAATGATGCCGTGTTCCTGGATAATGTCGCTGTTCACCAGTTCATCGATTCCCCACACCGGACCATGAAGGATGTTTGCCTCCTCAAAGATTTCACACCACTCCTCAGTAGTCTTGCTCATAAATACTTGATTCAAGTACTCCGTGAGTTCTTCACGGTACTGGACGCGTTTGTGGTTGGCATCATATTTCTCAACTAATAGCTCCTCGTGGCCAATCGCTCTGCAGAAGGGCTCCCAGGCATGGTCAGCTTGTGCACCTGACATGATCCACCCATCCTTTGTCGGGAACGCCTGATAAGGAACGACTTGAGAGTGCTGATTTCCGTATGGTTTTGGATTCTCTCCGGTAGCAATGTACTGACCGAAACGGGTGGAGAGATTCAATACCATCATATCGAGCAAGTTAATCTCGATTTTCTGGCCCAGACCACTCTTTTCTCTTTCATACAAGGCTGTTGCTATTGCGCCAAAGCCGATAAAGGCAGTGGTATTATCTGCAATCGGTACACCCGGCAGAATGGGAGCTGAGTGTTCATCTTCTGCCGTCATGCTCATGACTGCCCCCATCCCCTGAATGATCGGGTCCATACCCGGACGAAGACGATATTTCCCTTTTGTTCCAAAGGCAGAAACACTTAAATAAATAATTCGCGGATTGATCTCCTGCATATCCTCATAGCCGATTCTCAGTTTCTCCATCACTCCCGGCCTGAAGTTTTCAATGACGACGTCAGCTTCGCCAATCAGCTTCCGGACAATCTCTTTACCTTTTTCGTCTTTGAGATTAAGGGAAACCCCTTTTTTTCCGTGGTTATACGCAACGTACAGATAACTCTCGCCATTCTTAAAGAAAGAGCCTGATTTTCTCACCTGGTCTCCGGTTGGAGATTCAATCTTAATCACTTCTGCCCCCAAGTCCGACAAGATGTTTCCGCAGTATGGCGCGGAGAGCCAGTGTGTGAACTCCAATACCTTGATTCCTTCCAATGCACCTTTATTCATGATTCAACCGCTCCTCTTTTTGTTAGAACGCTGCCCTTATTTCGCAAAAACTTCACAAACAGCGGTGATAGCAACGCAATCAAGATCAACAGAATTAAAACAATGGAAATCGGACGGCTGAGGAAATAGGTAATCAGATCACCTTTTGCCATCAGCATAGATTGCCTGAGACCGTTTTCCGCAATAGGTCCGAGGATCATCCCTAAAATGACTGGCGCAGGATGGAACCCTGTTTTGCGCAGGAAATAGCCTACCAGACCAAACAGCAACATGACCCATACATCAAAGAAGTTGTTGTTAATCGCAAACGCACCAACTACACAAAGTACAACAATGACAGGAGATAGAATCGCTTCCGGGGCAGAAGATGCTTTCAGGAAAAATCTTGCCCCCAACAGACCGATAATCCCCATGAGGATTGTGGCAATGATAAAACCGATAATGACCGAATAGGTTACATTCGCGTGTGTCGTGAAAAGCGTATGGCCGGGAATCAGACCCTGGATGGTTAAGCCGCCAAGCAAAACAGCGGTCGTAGAACTTCCCGGAATCCCTAATGTCAGCAATGGAATTAGCGCCCCGCCTGTGACTGCATTATTTGCAGACTCCGGTGCTGCAACTCCTTCAATATGACCTTTACCGAATTCATCTTTGTTTTTTGAGAAACGTTTCGCTTCGTTGTACCCAATCCAGCTTCCAATATCGCCGCCGGCACCTGGCAACATCCCGACCAGTGTTCCAATGCCACTGGAACGAAGGATTGTAGGCAAAATCATTTTGAATTCTTTTCTGTTCGGCCGAATTTTGCCAGAGATCTTGGCATTCGAAAGATCGGCTTTCTTCTCTTTTCTCTTCTCTACTTGGATCATGACTTGTGAGAGGGAGAACAACCCGATCATGGCGGGGACAAGCGGGACGCCAGATTCCAATGAAGAAAAGCCCATTGTAAATCTTGGATAGCCTGTTAAAATATCGACACCAACTGCACCGATAATCAGACCGATTACCCCAGATGCAAGACCTTTCGCCATCGACTTCGATGCCAGGCTCGCAATAATGGTGAGCCCGAATATCCCTACCAGGAAATATTCCGGTGCACTAAAAGCAAGCGATATTTTCGATAGTGGTGGTGCCAAGAAAAGTAGAAAGAGCGCACTGATTAATCCACCAATCATGGAGGAGACTGTCGCAACACCAATCGCCTTTCCACCCTGACCTTTTTGAGTTAGTTTATAGCCATCAATTGCCGTTGCTGCAGCAGAGGGAGTTCCCGGGGTGTGTATTAAAATTGAAGAAATAGAACCTCCATACATAGCAGATGTATAGATCGCTGTCAGCATAACTAAGCCAGCGACCGGAGTCATTCCAAACGTAATCGGAACCAACAGCGCAACAGCCATCGTCGAGCTAAGACCTGGAAGGGATCCTACAACAATCCCTCCAATTACGCCAACGAACATGGCGATCAGTACTTCTAAGGTCATCAATTCGTTAAATACAGATCCCAATAAATCCATGCTCATAGTGTCACCTCCTATTCAAACATCAAGCCCGCAGGCAGACGCACGTTAAGTTGTTGAACAAATAACAAGTAGATAAATAAATTGACCACAAGAACGGTAGTGATTACTTTGATGATGGATCGATAACGGTTCAGGTAAAGGTAAAGAACCAAGAAAATTGAGGTGGCGACGAAAAACCCGACCACCGTAATCAACAGGCAGTATAAGAAGATTCCTGCAAACACGATGAGAGGAGACTTCAACATTTCAACATTCAGCTTTTCTTCATCGTCCCCATGATCTCCATAGGTTTTTTCATCTCTTCCGACACCTTTAAAGAGAATAGCCAAGGCAAATATGGCCAGTAGGATGATGAGTACCATTGGGAATATTGCTGCCTCACTGATCAGCTCTCTGGCCATCATATAGAGAACCCCAGAGACCAAGAGTAATGCAGCGCCCATCACAACATCTTGATTGATCGCTTTCTTAATCACAGGTCATCCCCCCTTAAAATGAAGGCTACCAAATACGCTGTATTTGGTAGCCTGATCTTCAGTAGCCAAGCAGGTCGCTCAGGCTTTTCACCTGTGCTTCATCTTCTTTCAACAGCTCCGTAAATTCTTCAGGTCCATAGTGTTTAACTTCAAGCCCTTGTTTCCCCATCTGCTCGATTTGCTCTTCATTTTCAATCGCTTTCTGGAGAGCCGTGCTCAGTTTTTCTTTGATGTCTTCAGGCAGTCCGGCCGGAGCGGCAATGCCTCGGGCGGAGCGGTGGGTCACTTCGGGATAGCCTAGTTCAGCTGTTGTCGGTACATTCTCAAGGAACGGAGACGGCTCTTCTGTGGTGACCGCGATGGCTTTCATATCCCCATTCTGATGATAGTTAGCAGCTTCACCAACCTTTGCAACAAACAGGTCAACGTGCCCTCCCAACACCTGAGCAGAACCTTCAGAAGCTCCCTTTGTATGAATTGGCGTGATCTTCGTGTCGTAGTGTTTGTTCATCAGAAGAATAGCCATATGATCGTTGCTGCCCACGCCCGAAGTTGTCGCAGTCAATTCGTTTTCCTGGGCGTACTTAATCATTTCTTCAAAGTTCGTGAAACGATCTTCATCGGCTTTGATTGCAATCACACCAGGATCCAGAACGTGATTCGCAAGAAAATCAAAGTTCTCCAAAGTTTCCTGACGGTTATATTTCGGGTCCAGATAGCCGGTAATGATATTCGGAGAGTTTACATAGCCGATGGTGTACCCATCCGGATCTGCCTTGGCAAGCTCTGCCCAGCCAACCCAGCCGGCACCGCCCGGCTGGTTGATAATATTCACCGTAACGCCGAGCTCGTCTTCCAAGTAGGGTTGTAAGATCCGGGCACCCGTATCCGTTCCTCCGCCTGCCGCATAGGCCACAATCAAATCAATCGAGTCATCCGGAAATTCGTCGCTCGACTGTGCTTCACCATTTCCGCATGCCGCCATTGCCATCGAAGTAATTAATGTAATCCCCAGCAATAATCTTTTTTTCAAACCAATTCCTCCTTACGCTCAGGAAAGCGCTTTCTTTGCTTGAGTATATATAGTTTTGATGTCGAAAAATATAAAACTCTTTATGTTATCTGATTTTTTATTTAGTTTCTGTGATAAAATATGTTCGAATTCCGAAATTTTATGGAGGGAGCGCATTAGCATGCCGACCAATCAACTGTTACCTACTTTTTGGATGAAGGACGCACCTTACGATTGGGGAATGCTAGAGAAGGGACCTATCCATCAATATAAGAAAAATGAAATCCTCTTCTTGGAAGGAGAGAAGATGGAGAGCGTCTTTCTAATTAATAAAGGGCGTGTAAAACTATCGGTGACCAATGAAAATGGTCAGGAGAAGAACGCAGGATTTCTTGGTGCCAACTCCATTGTCGGAACGTCTTCCTTATTTAATAACGCCCAATATATGTTCACAGCGACTGCCATCACAAACTGTCTGATTTGGAAGTTTGATAAAGATGAATTCATCAAGAAGGTACTGACAGAAGAAAAACTGATGTTGCAAGTGTTCAAGATCATGAGTCTCCGGATCCGGACATTAACCAACCACACATTAGACTTATCCTTTGAACATTCGCTCAAACGATTAAGCACTGCCCTCTTGGAGATGAGCGCAGCATATGGAATTACCAGAGAAGACGGAAGCATCTACATAGATTTCAACCTGACTCAGCGGGAATTGGGTGAACTGATCGGCACTACGTGGGTCACTGTATCCAACCACCTAAGAAAATTACAGGAAGCTGAAATCATTGCGAAAGAAAAACGCAATTATGTGATTCTCGACTTGGAGGCTTTAAAAGAAATACACAATCACAAATCGTCATCAAGCTGAAAACGACACTAGGCGGTGGGCCAGTGTCGTTTTCTAGACGGTAAAGTAAAATCTTCTATTCACATGAATAAGCCTAGCTCCCTCCCCTTTAAATCACTATCTTTTCAAAATTCATTGACAACAAGTTTCGACATTGTTAGCATTCTCATTGAAAGCGCTTTATTTTTTGTCTAATAGTTGAATGTCATTCAACAAAGTTGAATAAAATTTTCCAAGGAGTGTGTTCCCTATGACCACTACAGGTTCTCGCCTCCCCCAGTTCTATAAGAAGAGCGTGGAGGAACGGATTGAACTACTAAAAGAAATGGCTGTTCTGGACCAGGAGACACTGGCGATTCTGACAGAACCGGAAGGACTCCCGATCGATGTCGCGGACCGGATGATCGAGAATGTGATTGGCAACTTTGAGCTTCCTCTTGGAATCGCCAGCAACTTTATCATCAACGGCAAGGAGATTCTGATTCCGATGGCGGTTGAAGAACCGTCCGTTGTGGCTGCGGCTTCCAACATGGCGCGGATTGCCCGGAAATCCGGCGGCTTTGAGACTTCCTATACCGGTTCCATCATGATTGCGCAGATGCACGTGCTGAACCTTGAAGATCCGGAAAAGGCGAAAGAAGCGATTGAAGCCAACAAAGAAGAGCTTCTGGACATGGCCAACTCGTTTGATCAAACTTTGCATTCTCTTGGCGGCGGCGCCAAAGACATCGAGATGCGCGTTCTCCATATGAGAAATGGCGACCCGGTTCTTGCCCTCCACCTCATTGTTGATGTCCTGGATGCGATGGGAGCAAATGCGGTTAATACAATGACCGAACGTCTAACACCGAAGATTGAACAATTAACGAATGGCACTGTTCTGCTTCGCATCCTCAGCAATCTGGCAGCCTATCGTCTTGCGAAAGCAACAGTAAGAATCCCGGTTGAGCATCTGGAAACTGACGAGTTCTCCGGCGAGGAAGTCGCGCGGCGAATGGAACAGGCCAATGAAATCGCAGTAATTGACCCTTACCGTGCTGCCACCCACAACAAAGGCATCATGAATGGAATCGATCCTGTTATCATCGCGACCGGAAATGACTGGCGCGCAATTGAGGCCGGTGCTCATGCTTACGCCTCCCTTTCCGGTCAGTACCGTGCACTTACCGAATGGCATGTCGAAGACTGGGTGCTCACCGGCTCCATCGAGATTCCAATGGCTGTCGGTATTGTCGGGGGCGCAACCAAAACCCACCCTGCCGCGCAGGCCTGCCTGAAGCTGATGGGGGTTGAAAGCAGTTCCGAACTCGCGCAGATCATTGCCGCAGTCGGTCTCTCTCAGAACATGGCGGCTATACGAGTTCTAGCTACCGAAGGCGTTCAGCGTGGCCATATGGCCCTGCACGCAAGAAACATCGCGGTTCAGGCCGGTGCGGAGAAAGATCAGATCGACTGGCTGTCCAACAAAATGGTGGAACTGAAAGACGTCCGGATTGATAAGGCAAAAGAGCTTCTCAAAGAATTGCATGCCGGCAAGAAAGCGTGACGTTTCATGGCCCTACAGACTACAGGAGAGAAAATTCGAAGCCTGCGCACAGGCAGAGGCATGACCCAGCAGCAGCTGGCCGACCAATGCGGGCTGACCAAAAGCCTGATCTCAAAAATTGAGCGCGGCCAGACAGGTTCGGCAGTCGCCACTCTTTCCAAACTCGCGAATGCGCTCGGTGTGACCCTGTCCTGGCTTTTGCAGGAAGAAGATGCAAAGCCGCTTTCCATCACGAGAGTGAGTGAACGGCAAGAAATCCAGGCCGGTGAAGAGGCGGGTTATCTTTATCAGACATTGGCCGTATCATCCAGTAACACCAAAATCCAGCCCACATTCGTACGGGTGATTCCGGGAAAACGGGAACTTCAGCCTTACACACATTCGGAACATGAATTTGTCTATGTGCTGCAGGGAGAAATTGACCTTTCCTATGACGGGGAACTGACAAGATTGCGGGAAGGGGATACTGCTTACTTTGACGGAAGCAGACCGCATGTCTTTTTGCCGACGGAAGACGACAAAGAAGCCAACGTATTATCCATCTTTATTTCCAACTGATCGAAGGGGGATTTCTAATGGAAAAAGAAAGGCGTTATTACGACGTCTGGGGGGATTCGGTGGATCTGAAGGATCTGCTGATTTCGATTGCATTATGTATCACCGGAACACTTGGCGGCTACATCATTGCACCGAATGAGTCACCGATGCCACTCGTATTTGGACTCGCCGGCGGTGTGATCGCATTTATTGCTTGCAGTGTCTTTATCCGACCGAAGCGGAATGTTCATGCCGAAGAGGAGGATGCATCCTGATGGATCTCACGATTATTCTCCTTATGATCCTGGCCAGCATCGGGGGTGCCGTCCTCTATACGCTTATCGGAATTGCGCCGGGGACTGATGAAACGGCTGTACTGGCTCCGGTCACACTGGCAATGATCTTGCTGGGTGTTTCGCCGTATGTCGTACTGGCCTTTTTCTTCTCGGCAATCGTTGCAAAGAAGCTGACCGACTCTATTCCGGTTGCTGTTGCCGGTATCCCGGGCGGTGTTATGGCTGCGCCTATGGTTGAGCACGCCATGGTCTTAAAGGAACATGGTCTGCCTGACGTGAGTATCAGAAAAATGGCTTCCGGCTCCGTAATCGGGACTCTCGTCTCCCTCCCTTTAAGCCTCTTGGTAGCCAGCCTCATTATTCCTTACGCGGAAACCATCAGTAAGCATGCCGGACTGATCTTTTTCCTGGGAGCTGTCTTCCTGGCACTCATGGCGAGCAATAAAATCCTGTCCCTGCTCATGATCCTGCCATTTGCCCTGCTGATTCAGGGGCTCCGGCAGCTGTACTGGGAGACGGGTATTGTCCCGGCGGATACAACCGTCTTTGTTTCCTTCTTCCTTGGCATCACCATCGGACCGGTCGTCTTTAAACTGTTCGAGCTGATGAACAAAGACGTTCGGGACAAGGAGTATACCGAGAAAGAAAAGGACATCACGTTCAAGCGCCAGCAGCAATACAAAGGTTTCCCTAACCCGTTCAAGATTCTGACCAAACAGGAAATCGGAACATCCGCAGCAGGTGCCGGCCTCGGGACCCTGACGTTCTTCCTTACACCTGTCGGGATGACGATCTTCTTGGGTGAGGCCCTGACCCGTCATATTAAAGACCCGGTCAAGCGCGCATCAAGAGCCATCTCGACGATGGACGGGCTGACCAATGCTTCCTATATATCCGGTACACTGATCCCGTTGCTTGCAATCGGACTTCCGCTTTCGCCAATGGCCATCGGACCGGCAAACGCACTGTTCAATGCACCGCCAGTCATGACACCGGAGAATAACTTCCACCACATCATGTCGATGAGCGAGATCATGATTGCGGCAGTTATCGGATCGGCCGTTGCCATCGTCCTGACCTTCTATGCGACGATCAAATACTCCAACCAAATCTGTGCTTTCGTGTTTAAGCGTATTCCGCACGAAGCACTCATTGGACTCTTTGCAGGACTCGTCGTCATGCTCGCGTTCATGGACGCCGGCTGGGTCAATATCTCCGGCGTGCTGCTGGTTGCACTGATCTCGGGGCTCTTGCACCGGTTTGGTGTCAACTATGGGGTGATGTTTATGGTTCTTTATGCGGCGCCTTGGTTGATGGGTGTAATCGGATAATTAAAAACACTATAAGAGGACGACACAGGTGTCACCCGTGTCGTCCTCTTTGTTCCCCATTTATATGTCATTTATCAACACTAATTTCACGACAACTTCATACTTTGTTACCCATTCGTCCCACGAAGCATCTCCGCCAGTCCAGCAGCTGCCTGCCCCGGATTCCGACTGTTGGTGATATGACTCCCCACTATGGCAATTCCCACTCCCAGTTTCCTCAGCGAAGGGAGGTCATCCGGACCGATACCTCCGGCAACAGCCAGATCTACATGATCCAGCCCCGCCACAAGGGGCAGCTGCTCTCCGAAATGCTGCCCACCGCTTGTCTGCCGGTCCTTTCCGACATGCAGACAAAACAGGTCGGCTCCTGTTAAGTGAATTTGTTGGACCCGGCCGGGATCCGTCACCTCAAGCAGGTCCACCATTACACGTTTCCCCTGTTCCTCAGCAGATCCAAGTACTTGCCGGATCGTTTCCATGCCTGCGAACCCCATCACGGTAACCACGTCCGCTCCTGCCCGAAAGGCCAGTTCTGCCTCGTGCCTGCCTGCATCACAGATTTTCATGTCGGCCACGATGGTCTTACCCGGATACGCATCTTTGATATCCTTCACAAGCCGGATACCGTGCTCCTTGATGGTTCCGGTACCTACTTCAATCCAATCGATGTCACCATGGGTTTCCGAGATAATGTCAAAACATTCCTGTCTTGAAAGGCGATCCAGAGCCAGCTGCAATTTCATGCGATTCTCCTCCCACTCAAATAAAAGGCCATGCCGTCTCCGGCACAGCCTTCTCATTCAATCAAACTCCCGAATACGCCATGAAGCCTCCGTCAACCGGCACCGTGATCCCAGTGACAAAGCCCGAGTAGGACTCGTCGGCCAGCCAAAGCACGGTACCGACCAGATCTTCCGGCTTGCCGAAACGTTTCATCGGTGTGCCGGCCATGATCTTCTCGGAACGGGGCGTAAGCGAGCCGTCCGGATTCGTCAAAAGATCTTTGTTTTGTGTTGTCAGGAAGAATCCCGGGGCAATGGCGTTGACACGCAGGCCTTTCTCGGCAAAGTGCACCGCCATCCACATGGTGAAGTTATTGATTCCGGCCTTTGCCGCGCTGTATGCCGGAACCTTTGTCATCGGCGAGTAAGCACTCATCGAAGAGATGTTGAGGATGACGGGATGCTTCTGTTTCAACAATTCTCTGCCGAACACTTGGCTGGCCAGGAAGGATCCTGTGAAGTTGGTTGAGAACACCCGGTCGAAGCCTTCCTGTTCCAGGTCGAAGAATGACTTCCCTTCTGCTGATTCATCGGCGGTTTCCATATCCGTAATGGCATCCGGATGATTGCCGCCTGCGCCGTTGATCAGGATATCGACCCGGCCGAAGCGTTCCAAAATCTGTTCTTTAGCCTGTTCAAGAGAGCTGCGGTCAAGCACGTCAGCCGCAACCGCTATCGCTTCCCCGCCATTCCTCTTGATTTCGTCGGCCACATCCAACCCTTTTTCCTCGGTCCGGTTAAGGATGGCGACTTTCACGCCCTGGGCCGCCAGCGACCGGGCCATCTCGGAACAAAGGACGCCGCTGCCGCCCGTGATGACGGCTGCCCGACCCTGAAGGTTTTCATGGGTTGTCATAATGGCTTCTCCTCTTTCCCGGACGTAAAGGCATCCCATAGTCCAAGCAGATACATGATGCCGAGTGCGCGGTCATAGAGACCGTATCCAGGCCGGCATTCCTCTCCCCAGATATGCCGGCCATGATCCGGCCGTACATAACCGTCATAGTCCTGATCGGCGAATTGACGGATGACCCCGTTAATGTCAACCGACCCGTCCGAGGTCAGGTGGGAACTTTCGATAAAGCTGCCATTTTCAAAGATGCGTACGTTTCGGACATGGCTGAAAGGTGAGTGTGCCAGATAGTCTTTTGCCAATTCGACCATGTCATTTTCAGGATTAGCGCCCATCGAACCTGTACAGAATGTAATGCCGTTCGACGGGGAATCGGAGATTTCACGGAGCTTCTTCCAGCTTTCGCCGCCGGTCATGATGCGCGGCAGGCCGAAAATCGACCACGGCGGATCGTCCGGATGAATAGCCATACGGATGCCTGCTTGCTCTGCAACAGGCAGAATCTCCCCGAGGAAGTAGGCGAGATGTTCCCAGAGCTTGTCTTCGTCAATCTCCCGATATGCCTCAAACAGCTCTTTGATCCGGGCCATCTTTTCCGGCTCCCAGCCCGGCAGCGTCAGATCGGACGCAGAAGCGACCGTACTGACAAGTTCTTCTGGATCCAGCGACTCAATCTTCTCTTTATCGAAATAAAGGGCTGTCGACCCGTCTTCGAGCGGTTCATACAGCGACGTCCGGGTCCAGTCGAAGATCGGCATGAAGTTATAGCAGATCACCTTGACGCCGGCCTCGCCCAGATTGCGGATGGTTTCCTTGTAGTTCTCGATGTAGCGGTCCCGCTCATCATTTCCCAGCTTGATTGACTCGTGCACATTGACGCTCTCTACGACATCCGCATGGAAGCCATGTGACCGGATATACTCGATTTCTTCAAGAATTTCATCCTTTTCCCATACATCTCCGACCGGCTTCTGATGCAATGCCCATACAATCCCCTTTACGCCCGGAATCTGGCGGATCTGCTCAAGCGTGACACTGTCGTTGCCGCGTCCGTACCATCTGAATGTGATGTTCAAAACTTATTCCTCCCTCATCCCTGTACAGCGGCCATATAGCTGCGGGCCGATTCCACGACGGCTTCCCTGCCGGAAGCACGGTATGTCTTCGTCAGGTCGCTTCCGACGCCCACTGCCACGGCGCCTGCCTCGAGCCAGCTATTCATATTGTCTTTGTTGATGCCTCCGGTCGGCATGATCCGGACATTTGGAAGCGGTCCCTGCACCGACTTGATAAATGACGGTTCAAACCCGTTGGCCGGAAACAGCTTGAGAATGTCACAGCCCGCTTCACTTGCAAGCACCATTTCCTTGATCGTCATGCAGCCCGGCAAATACGGCGTGCTGTAACGGTTGCACAACTTTGCCACTTCCGGATCGAAATGGGGGCTCACGATAAACGCTGCTCCCGCCAGAAGGGCATGTCTTGCGGTTTCTGCATCGAGTACGGTACCCGCTCCGACCAGTGCGTCCGTACCGGAAAGCCGCTCAATCACCTGCCCAGCTCCAGGGGTGGTGTAGGTCACCTCGATGGCCTTCATGCCTCCCTCAAGCGCCGCTTCGGAAATGGCCAACGCCTCTTCCGCATTTTCTCCCCGGATCACGGCAACCACTTTTGTATCAAGCAATTCCTCGTATACCTTTATCTTCGGAATCATGGACAGCCTCCTCAGTCAAATACAATCAGTGCTTTCCGGACCTGGTCCGGGTGCTCTTCGACAAACTTGAATGCTTCTCCGGCCTGTTCAAGAGGGAACTTGTGGGTGATCAGGCCATCCGAGTGGAGCTTCTTTCCATTCAGGAGTTCCACCACACGGCCGAACTGATTTGTCTGCAGTCGGGAACCGACGATGGTTACTTCTTTCTTGGTAACCGGAAGCTGCGGGATTGGCGAAGGACGCTCGTCGAATCCGAGTATCACAACATACCCGGCAGGCGTGACTAGGTCCACTCCGAGAGCAGCCGTTGAGGGAAGACCCACTGCATCGATGGCGACATTGACACCCTTGCCGTCCGTCAGGCGCATAACGGCCTGATCGACCTGCTCTTTTCCTGCATCAATGACTTCATCCGCACCGCTTTCAAGGGCAAACTTCATCCGTTCTTCATTCAGATCTGTCATATAAACAGTTGCCCCAGCAATCTTGGCCATCTTCAGAATACAGATGCCGATCGGCCCGCAGCCCTGGATAAGAACGGTATCCCCTTCCTCAACATTTCCACGCCATATTGCCTGAGCACCGATTGTATATGGCTCCGCCAAGACGATCTCGTCCCAATCAAGTTCAGGATCCACCGCGTGCAGCTGACGTTCAGGCAATACGATATATTCACGCATGCCTCCATCTTCGTGGACACCGAAAACGGAAAGGTGTTCGCAGACATTCGGTCGGCCTTTGCGGCATGCATAGCACTCTCCGCAATACCGGATTGGCTCAACGACCACATGATCACCCGCTTTAAGCTGATTCACGCCCGTGCCGGTTTCCACCACTTCCCCAGCAACTTCATGGCCCGTAATCCTCGGATAGGTGGCCAGAGGATTTGTGCCGTGGAAGATATGCATATCCGATCCGCAGATTCCCGCCCGCTTGACCTTCACGAGGACATCTGTCGAATTCTGGATTTCCGGTTTCTCCATTTCGATGACATTCAAAGTATGTGGTTCAGGAATATGGACAGCTTTCATCAGACATTCTCCTTAATTATCAAATAGACTTGGCAGGAATGTAGTGATTTCCGGCACAAACGCCACAAGCAGCAGGACCACGAGACTGACTCCAAGAAACGGAAGGAGCTCTCTCGTCGCCTTGCCCATCGAGACTTTCCCGATTTGAGAGGCAACAAACAAACAGACGCCCACCGGCGGTGTACACAGACCGATCACCAGGTTGAGTACCATCATGACACCGAACTGGATCGGGTCCATGCCGATGGATGTCGCCACAGGAAGAAGAACCGGGAACAAAATCACAATAGCTGCAATGGTTTCCATAAAGGTTCCGACAAACAACAAGAGCAAGTTAATCAGAAGAATGACCACAATCGCATTTGTCGAAATCCCAAGAATGGAATCAGCCACCAGCTGCGGGATCTGCTCCCGGACCATGATCCAGCCGAACAGGTTGGCGAATCCGACCAACAGCATGATCGAGGCCGTCGTTGTCATGGAATCCAGCATAATTTTCGGTATTTCCTTTATTGGAAGCTGTCGATAGACGAAGATCCCGATGACAAATGCATAAAGCACAGCCACAATGGATGCTTCTGTCGGTGTGAAGAAGCCTCCAAGGATTCCCCACAGGATGATGATCGTCATCAGAAGTGCCCAAAAGGCATTGATGAAACTTTTTCCAATTTCACCAAGTGTTTTGCGCTCCCCCTTCGGGTAGTTGCGCTTAACCGAAATGAGATATGTAGGGATCATCAGTCCCAACCCGAGCAAGATACCTGGAATGGCACCGGCAAGGAACAGATCACCGATAGAAAGGGATGCCAACGTCCCTACGATGATCAAAGGAAGCGACGGAGGAATAATCGGTCCGACCGTGGAGGACGAAGCCGTGACAGCAACCGAGAATCCCGCACCGTAGCCTTCCCGCTTCATTGCAGGAATCAGGACTGAACCGATGCTTGCCGTATCCGCAAGCGCCGTGCCGGAAATTCCGGCAAACCCCATCGACGAACCGACATTTGCAAGTCCGAGCCCGCCCCTGATATGACCGAGGAAATTATTCGCAAAATCAATGATCCTGTCTGTGATTCCGCTTGCGTTCATCAGGTTACCCGCGAGGACAAAGCCCGGGATACAAAGAAGAACAAAAGAGTTGAGACCGCCAAACATCCGCTGAGGAATGATGGTCAATGGAATATCAGCCACCAGCAGGTAAAGGAGGGAGGAGAGGCCCAGGCTGAAGGCCACCGGTACTCCCAAGAAAATTAAAACGATAAATGATACAAACAGAAGGGCAGCCATTACAAATCCTCACCTCCGAAGTCTTGGGAATAATCTTGTTCATTTCTGATCAGGTCGATCACTTTCAGAATCGCATAATAGATTAGGAAGACCGCCATAATGACCAGCGCAGCATGGATAACCGACATTTGGAATGGCATGGTTGCAGAAGCCTGGTTTTTGCCGATCAGCGTGAATTGATAGCCCTCTATCACCATAACTACACTGAGCGCAATGATGAGCACATAAATGGCTACTTCGTAGTACCGCCGGAACTTATCCGGCATTTTATTTAAGATGAGATCGACGTTAATGAATTCCCCTCTCATCAATGCCAGGGGCGCGCCGAAGCAAATGGCGTAAAGGAAGAGGTATCGGGTCAGCTCCTCTGTCCAGATAAAGGAGAACGGCGCAAACCGTGACACAATTTGCACGGAGACAATAATGATCACACCGGCAAAACTCAAAAATGTCAATGTGGCCAGAGTAAAGTCAATCGCCTTCCGGATCGTTGACACATCTGTTCAGTCCTTTCTAGTAGGAAAGGCACATATGGCTACTGTCCAGCCAGATGTGCCTTCCATCAAGTCCATTACTCTGTTTCAAGGATTTGGTTGTAGAGCTCCAACTGTTCTGGCTTCAAGGATTTTTCAATGGCCGGCTTCATCGCTTCACGGAACGCATCCTGGTCCACATCCACGAACTCCATGCCTTCGTCCTTCAATGCCTGTTCGATCTTTTCAATTTCTTCATCATAGAGTTCCATTCCATATTCTTGGGCTTCAGCCGCGGCCTCTTCAACAGCTGCCTTTTGCTCATCGGTCAGCTGGTTGAACTGCTCATTCCCGACGAGAAGATAAATCCAAGAGTAGACATGTTCCGTACGGTTGACGTAGTCCTGAACTTCATAAAGCCCACCGCTCTGAATCAAGTCGACCGGGTTTTCCTGTCCGTCAATGACACCCTGCTGGAGGCCTGTGAACACTTCTTGGAAGTCCATCACCTGCGGCTTCGCTCCTGCTGCGCTCCATGCGTCAAGGAAAAGCGGGACGTTCGGGACACGCATGCTGAATCCGGATAGGTCATCAGGAGATTCGATCGGCTCATTGGACGTCAGGTTACGCGGTGCGCGGGTATGGTAGTAAAGTGGGGTCAAGCCGGCTTTTTCTTTGATTTCATCAGCGATCTGCTGACCGATCTCCCCTTCAACTACCGACTTGACATGCTCAAGGTCACGGAAGGCATACGGCGCAGCCATCAAAGCAGCGCTTGGTGCCCAGTTCTGGAGCGTTTCGCCGGAGATGACCATGTCTGCCGTTCCTGCCTGGATGGCATTGATCGTATCCGTCTCTCCGCCAAGCGAGTTGTTCGGATAGATGGTGATTTCAATCTGGCCATCTGTTTTCTCGCTGACCGTTTCTGCAAATTGCTCGGCGGTCTTGTGCCAGATATGATTTTCATCCGCCAGGTGGCCCATCCGCCATTCGATCTTATCACCCGAACCCGATGCGCCTTCCGCTTCTCCTCCGGACGAAGTATCCGATCCGCATGCCCCCAAAATCATCGCGGATGCCAACGCTCCTGCCAACCATGCTTTTTTCATCTCAATCTCTCCCTTTTATTTGATGAATTCATTGTTTCAGCTTTTCAAATACTCATAAGTCTTGTCTGCGATCCGGATCCCCTGCTGGAGATTCCGTTCTTCATTCATCTGTTCGATTTCTCCCGGTACAAAAACTCGCTCGACCCCTTCCGCAGGAGGCGCCTCATGAAGCTCCCGGATCATCCGGTCCATCTGATCGAGGAACATATCCCGGTCGGTAAACCGTGTTGGATCGATTGCACAAAAGTAATGGCCAAGTTTGCGCTTACGGTCATAATCACCATACATCTTCGCGATGTGGGGACCGAAAGCGGCCCCGGCCAAGAGCCCGGAGAAGATGTCGACAATCAGGGAAAGGCCGTAACCTTTGGGTCCGCCAAACGGAAGAAGTGCTTTCACCTTTGAAGGGTCGTTCACTTCGCGGCCCTCTTCATCCACTCCCCATCCCGACGGAATTTCTTTTCCTTCCGCCTCACTCTGGAGGATCTTTCCGAGTGCGACATTGGATGTGGCCATATCGAGAATCAGCGGTTTTTCGTTTTTTGCCGGCACCCCGTAGGCAATCGGGTTTGTGCCGAGAAACGGTTCTTTACCGCCAAATGGCACGACAATCTTATCGGTGTGAGTCTTCGCGATTCCGATCAGGCCGCTATTTGCCGCCTTCTGGACAAAATAACTGAGCGCCCCGCAATGACTGCTGTTCATGGCGGTCACCATGCCCACTCCGTTCTCCAAGCCCATTTCAATGGCCCGGTCCATCGCAAAGTCTGCGACCATATGCCCCAGCCCATCGTCTCCGTCGACGATTCCGGTCACAGGACCGGTTGCCCTGAAAGTCCAGTTTCGGGGCAGGGTTGATGCTTTCCGATTGAAGCCGGGTCACATAATGTTCCGTCCTGAGCGATCCGTGGGAGGAAACCCCGCGCAAGTCTGCATGGATGAGCACGTCTGCAACTTTTGACGCCCCTTTTTGGGAAACGCCGTTTTCCATAAGTTTTTGTTCAATCAGCTCTTGTACCTCTTGATGAGGCACTGTGACAGTCGCCATGAGTCAACCTTCCTTCTCAGAGATTCGAGTGGCGATCCTTCAAGATTTGATGATCCAATCCGGAAGCGGGACCATCGATAACCGCCGCATCAAGCAACAGGTGCGCGCTCTGGTCAAACTGATTGCCGAGCGGCTGGACAGTCGCGGGCTCTCCGGGCTTGCGATTCCTCGTTGCAGCCGGAATCAGAATCCCGCCATCGCACCAAGTCTCTCCGAGTGCTTCCCCATCAGCGGTCACCAGCCAGACCCGATAACCTGTGGCCTCACTTTTCTTTGCCATCTCACGGATGCGTGCAGAATTGCCCGACCCGGAGATGATCAGCAGGCGATCCCCTTTGGCCAGGGAAGGGGTAATCGTTTCGTCAACGACATACACTTCACAGCCACAGTGCATCAGCCGCATGGCGATCATCCTCCCCAGGAGCCCGGATCGGCCCTCGCCGAAGATGAACAGCTTGCCCGGCTCGGCCAGCATTTCCTTGAGCTGTCGGTATTGGTCACGATCGACCTTTCCGACCACTTGGCTGATTTCCTGCAGAATGATTGATGGTGTGTTCAATGCAGATTCCTCCCCATCAACGTTCGATGACCGTTTCGTTCCCGAGGAATGCATTCACTTCATCAAGATCGGGCATTCCTTCATTGTCCCCGGAAACCGTCGTGACCAGCGCACCCACAGCATTCGCAAAGCGAAGACTCTCTTCAGGTCCAAGACCGTTCAGGTATCCGTAGAGATATCCGGCATTGAATCCGTCACCTGCTCCGACCGTATCGATCGCCTTCACCTGAAACGGTTCTCCGGTAAAGCATTTTTCTTCCCGGTAGAGCTTGGATCCCTTGCTTCCGTCCTTGATGACAACTTCCCGGATTTCGTACGAATCCAGGAAATCCAGGCATTCCTGCAAACCCTTCCGATCCGCGATCAGCTGAAGTTCTTCGAAGCCGGTCAGCAGGATGTCCACCCTCGGCAAGATCGGAGCAAAAGCTTCCCGGACCTCGTCGATCGTCCACAACTTCAGCCGGATATTCGGATCGAATGCGACCGTAATGCCTTTTTCTTCAGCAATATCGATCATTCGCAGGGCGATCGCCACATTCTTCGGGTCCAGAGAAAGGAATACACCGGACAGATAAAGCAGCTGAATCCCGTCAAACATGTCTTCGGTGATAGACTCGGGAGTCAATACACTCAGCGGAGTCGGAAACCGGTAGTAAAACGTCTTTCCCGACCCATCTTCGCGGATTTCTTTGAAATTGACTCCTGTAGCAAATTCCTCTTCATGACGGACATGGCTCACATCCACCCCTTCGCCACGGGCAAAACTGTATATGACCTTGCCGAATTCATCTTTCCCGAGCCGGCTGATCCAGCGGGCATTCAGCCCAAGCCGTGCACAGCCGATGGCAACATTCAGATCCGCCCCTCCGACCTTTCTTTCAAATCCTGATACATAACGCATCGGTCCCGTTGACATGGGATTCATGGTGATCATGGCGTCACCGATGGTCAGCATTCCATATTTCCCGGACACAGCATCCACTCCCTCAAAAAACAGTTAAATCGAATTTCTCTTCACCAGCTCAGGGGCAAACCGAATCTCCTCGCAAACCGGGTCAATCCGGCCGCCCTGAATCAGGTTAAACAGCATCTCTGCTGCAGCCTTGCCCATGTCAAACGTTGGTTGCCGGATGACCGTGATGGGCGTCTGTGCAATTTCAAGGAACGGAGAATCATCGATGGCAATCATTCCGAGATCATCCGGAATCCGGAGCCTTTCCTGTTTGGCAAACTTCATGAGCTCTATCAGAGCAAGGTCGTTCGCGGCGAAAAAAGCGGTTGGACGATCTGTTTTTTCCCACACATTCTCCAACCTGCCCTTGATGTTCGGTACCTGGTCCGCAATAATCCATTCTTCCACCACTTCAACCCCGTGTTTCTCTGCGGCATCCCGGAAACCGGCGATCCGCTCGAGTCTCGGAGTCACTTTGTTCTCGATCGAGTTGGAAACCATGCCGATCTTCCGATGCCCTCCACGGACCAGTTCCGCGACTGCCAACGATGCGGCTGCTTCGTTATCCAGCAGGACGGTCGGATAATAGGTGTGATCGATTTTCCGGTCCATGAACACGATCGGGAACTTTGAGCGTTTCAAATGCTCATAGTAATCCTCATTTCCGTTTGTAGGAAAAATGATCAGGCCGTCCACCTGCTTGGCTACGAGCATGTCGATATAGGCACGCTCTTTTTCCGGATGGTCATCCGCATTGCAGACGAATAAATGAAACCCGTTCCGCTCGCATTCGTCCTCGATTGACCGGATAATCTCCGTCGAGAAGGCATGAAGAATATTGGCGACAATCACACCGACGGTCGATGTCTTCTTTTGTCTCAGGCTTTTCGCAATGTAATTCGGAACATATCCCAAATCCTCGACTGCCTCTTCGATCCTGAGCTTGGTCGCCTCCGCCATATATTCATAGCGGTTATTGATGAATTGCGAAACGGTACTTTTGGATACGCCAGCCCGCTCTGCAACATCTGCCATAGTTACTTTTTTCATTTGTCAATCTCCTATATAAACCGGTTTAGTAAACCGGTTTAGAAAGAATTATATTTGAAAGCCCTTTCACTTTCAAGACTTTTTTCAAGAAAAGCAACAATCTCTTTTTTCAAGGCCGAGAATCACTCAAAAAATCTGACTAAAATGAATCCAGCCAAAGCTTGTTATGACAGCTTCTATTCCGGTCGGCAAACGTAAGCAGGCCGCCTGGATAGTCATTTCATCCAGGCGGCCTGTTTACTTTAATTCAATAACGGTTGTTGTATTCACTTAGCCAAACAGCTTTTCTGTACTCTTCTCTTTCAACTCCCCCGCCAGCTCCATAAAGAACGGCAGCGATTCCGGGTTGCTCATAGAGTCCGGATTAATCACGCGCTCTGGCTCAAACCCGAGGAGGAGCTTACGGATCGGCACTTCCAGCTTCTTGCCGTTCAGGGTTTTCGGGATGTCGGACACTTCGTAAATGTGGTCCGGCACGAAGCGAGGCGAAAGTTCCTGGCGAATCTGTTTTTTGATCTGGCCGGCCAGGTTCTCGTCGAGTTGGGCGCCTTCTTTTAATACAACAAACAGCAGCAGTGACGCCGTTTTTCCAATCATCTCAAGGTCGATGACGAGGCTATCGAACACATCATCCACGCCTGCGATGATCCGGTACAGGTCGCTCGTCCCCATCCGGACGCCGGAGCGGTTGATGGTGGAGTCGGAGCGGCCATAAATGATGCACCGGCCTTCCCCGTCGATTTTGATCCAGTCGCCGTGTTTCCAGATGCCCGGGTAGTCGTCGAAATAGCTTTCATGGTAACGTTCGTTGTTCTGGTCTCCCCAGAAGTAGATCGGCATGCTCGGCATCGGTTTCGTGATGACGAGTTCGCCTACTTCGTCGGTAAGCGCGTTTCCTTCTTCATCATAGGCAGCCGCCGACACGCCCAGCGACCGTCCCTGTATTTCCCCGATGCGCACCGGGTCGATCGGGACGCCGCCCACGAAACCCCCGGCGATATCGGTTCCGCCGCTGACCGATACGAGCCAGACATCAGATTTCACATGATCATATACCCACCGGTAACTCTCCGCTGTCAGCGGGGCCCCCGTGGAGAACACGGACTTCAGCTTACTTAAGTCATGCTCTTCCTTCGGGCTGACTCCCATCTTCAAGGAGCTGGCAATAAACGGCGCGCTCGTGCCGAAGAACGTGATGCCGGTTTCTTCCGCCAGTTCCCAGAGGATATTCATGTCCGGATAGGAAGGGCTGCCGTCATAAAGGACGATGGTCGAGCCGGCCTGCCAGCTGCCGACGAGCAGGTTCCACATGATCCAGCCGGTCGAGGAAAACCAGAAAACGACATCGTCGGGTCCCAGGTCATGCTGGATGGTCATCATTTTCTTGGTTTCCAGAACGATTCCGCCATGGCTATGGACAATCGGCTTCGGCAGGCCCGTCGTTCCCGACGAATAAACAATCCATAGCGGATGGCTGAACGGCAGCCGTTCTACAGCAAGCGGGACATCTTCCTGCAGCAAGCTATCCCAGGCGATGCCATCCTCCGGCACGTCTTCCTGGATATACGGAACGAAGATCGTATGCTGCACTGTCGGCAATTGCTTCCGGATAACTTCCACGTCACCGCGTCTGTCGAACTTCTTTCCATTATAGGAGTAACCGTCCACCGCAATCAGCACAACCGGTTCAATCTGGCCGAACCGGGTGATGACGCTGTCCGAGCCGAAATCAGGGGCGCATATCGACCACACTGCCCCGATGCTTGCCGTCGCCAAAAAGGCGATGGACGCTTCCGGAATGTTCGGCAGGTATGCCGCAACCCGGTCCCCAGGCTTCACGCCCAAATCCCTAAGGTTCTTGGCGACTGAAGCAACCTGCTTCTCCAGCTCCCCCCAGCTCATCGAACGGGTCGGAATAAATTCGGAGCGGGCATACAGCGCAGGCTTCTCCGCTTCCCGGTTCGAGAAGACATTCTCCGTGAAGTTCAGCGATGCCCCCTGGAACCAGCTGGCCTCCATCATGGAATTGCCTCCCAATACATTCGTATAGGACGGGTCACCGACCACGCCAGAGTACTCCCAGATCGACTCCCAGAACGACTCAAGCTCATCCACCGACCATTTCCACAGCTCGGGATAGTTCTGTACTTCAACGCCTTTTTCTTTTTTCAGCCAGGTCATGAAATCCCACATGACCGACTGTTCAACCCGCTGTCTGGAAGGTGTCCAGATGACTTCTCCCTGTGTGGTTGCTGTCATTTCACTTCCCCCTTCACCCTCAATAAGTTCTTCTGAATCTTCCCGATAGATGTCCTTGGGAAGTCGTCAATGATTCGGAATTCTTGGGGCACTTTGAAGTAGGATAGCCGTTCTCTACAGAAGTTCTCCAATTCATCTTCCGTCACCTGTTCTCCGTCAAACAGTTTGACGTAGGCAACGACTTTCTCTTCACGCAAAGCATCCGGCTCGCCGATCACGGCACAATCCTGAACGGCCGGATGATCGGACAGCACGTTCTCCACTTCAATCGAAGATATGTTTTCGCCTGCCCGCTTGATCATGTCTTTGTTTCGGTCGACAAACCAGATGAACCCCTCTTCATTCATATAGCCGTTGTCACCTGTATGTAGCCAACCATTCTGCAGAGTCTGTGACGTCGCTTCGGGATTTTTAAAATATCCTTTCATCAGAGACGGACTCTTGACCAGGATCTCTCCCGTTTCCCCGAAAGGCAGTTCTTCTCCATCAGGACCGACAATTTTCACTTCATGTCCGAGAGCCGGCTTTCCTATCGGGACAATGCCGGTCTCCGGATCGCGGACCATCTCCTCATAAATGGGCGTGACGATATTGGTCGTGATGGTCTCCGTCATACCGAACCACTGATACAGCTGAATGCCAAACCGCTCCCGGAATTTCTGCAGATCGGGATACGTGACGAACAATCCATAACCTGCCCGCTTGAGCGTATGACTCTTTTCCTTTGGATGTTCAGGACGTTCAAGAAGCATTTTGATCACTGTAGCGACCAGGCTGGATACGGTCGGCTTGTAACGGTCGACCGCATCCCAAAAACCGGAAGAACTGAACCGTTCCTGCAGGATGATGGTTCCGCCGGCGACCAAGGTCGCCATTGACGTGTAATACTGGGAGTTCGCGTGAAACAACGGAAGAAAGATCAGATACCGGTCTTCCGGTGTCAGCTGCTGATACAGAACTGATGAATGGCCGGCAAACAGATAGTTCTCATGCGTGATCAGAACCCCTTTTGGCTTTGCCGTTGTACCGGATGTGTACATGATACATGCTACATCACCAGCATTTGCCTGACATTCCACATCGGCATTCGAATGGCTCTCCCTCTCCTGTTCAAAGCTGTTGCCGGTCCCTTGTATGAAAGCCAGATCCAACTTCTCTGCCACTTCCAAATGCCCATCATCAATCAGCCCTTCTTCAAAAAGGAAACCCCGGCTTTCCGAATGATCAAGGAAGTATTCCAGCTCAGAGGGAGTGGAAGCCGTATTAATCGGGAGCATCACTGCACCGAGCGATCCGCATGCATACCACACATCATAGAAAAGAGGTGAATTGGACAGGAATGCCGCAACCGTGTCACCCTTTCCGATTCCCTTTGATGAAAGCCACCTGGCAGTGCGATTAACTCTTCCAAGCATGTCCTGATATGTGATTTCTTCATCTTCAAACAACAGAAACGGCTTGTCTTCATATCGTCTGGCCTGTTTTTGCAGCAATGTATATAATGTCTGGTTTCCGTGAGCATAGATAGGCCTCCTTACCTGGTTCTTCAGAAAATTAATGGTGCGATTGTGACGATAACACCGGATAGGATAAATAGAAGAATCATTGAGACCAGACAGTATCCCCAAATATCCTTCAGTCCCAGACCGGACAAACCGAGCGCAGGCAGGACGAAGAATGGCTGCATGAGATTGGTCACAAGGTCCCCGATCGTCACTGTATTAATTGCGGAAGAAACCGAGATTCCAAGTTGCTGGGCGGCTTCAACCATAATCGGCCCCTGTATCTGCCACTGTCCGCCTGCGGAAGGGACAAAGACGTTGACGATGGCTGCAGAGAGGAACGACAGGAACGGGAAGGTATACTCATTGGAAATGGCAACCAGTCCTTCGGTGATCACTGAGATCAGCCCGGAACCAGCCATCATTCCCATGATTCCTGCGTAGAATGGAAACTGCAGAAGGATACCGGAAGCAGACGGCATGCCTGACGTGATGGCATTGATATAACTCATCGGGGTACCATGCAGCGCAAGACCCAGGATGATAAAGAAGAAGTTCAGGATATTCAACTCGAGATTAAAGCCATTTTGCGAGAAGTATTGAAACAACCAAATAACGCCGAGAGCGACAAGGATATAGTTAATGACACGACTGTTGTCCATCTTTTCGGCAAAGGTGACCGCCTTTACTTTCTCGGGTTTCTTGAACTCCTCACTCTCCCCCTTGAAAGGAACAACTTCATCCGGTTTAGGCATCATCTTCAGGTACGCATACATGACGACCAGGAGCCCCAGGAAAGCAGTCAAGAGAAGTGTCGGACTAAAGATTGTTTCCGAAAGCGGGATCAAGCCAATTCTGTCTTCGAGTGAATGGCCGGGTGTGTTAACAAGGAGCGGAGCCGTGACCGTGATGCTCGCCGGAAGGATAGCGACTGTCCCGGTATAAGCCGCGGCAATCAGAAGGCGGAAGTCAGCCGTCTTTACGTTCTTTGCCACTTCAATCGCGAAAAGAGTTCCCAGCACAAAGCCAAGGCCCCAGCTCAGGTATCCGGCAGCAGCTGCAACCAAAATTGTAATGAGTACCGCTGATTTCTGGTTTTTCGGGATGGAAGCAATTCGGATCAGAAGCCTCTCAACGGGCGGTGCCTTAACAAGAGCATAGCCCGTGATCAGAATCAGAATCATCTGCGTGGTAAAGGCAAGGAAGTTCCAGAATCCCCCGTACCAATGCCCAGTCATTTCAAACAAAGACTGTTGCGTGACGGTCATTCCGAGAATCAGCGTCAAAAACGTCAGCAAGATGGCAAAGATAAAAGCGTTCGGCAGGTAGTTTTCGACCCCCACCTTGAATCGTTGCGAGACTGCACGTAACATCAGTTCCCCCCCTTTTTTGAATGCGCTTACATTTTTATTGAAGTTACTTTACAAAAACACTTCCGACAGGAATAATGAACAGACTATAGTCTTTATAGATAAGATGACAGACCACAGTCTGTTTGTCAATCGCATTTCATCAATATTCTGAAAGGTAAGATGATATGAATCTTCGTCAGAAACGCGGTCAGGAAACGAAGCGGAGGATCATTGAGACTGCCATTGCCCTCTTCCATGAGCGCGGCTTCAACAATGTCACGGTCGATGAGATTGTCGCTGTAACCAAGACCTCCAAAGGCGCCTTCTACAATCACTTCAAGAGCAAGCACGAAGTCTTTGCTGAGCAGTTCAAGCAGATCGACCAGTTCTACGTCGAGCACTTGGTGCCTAAGCTCGACCCTGAACAATCCATCATGGAGCGGCTGACCCTCTTCCTCGAACTCCAGATGACCTACATCCAGGACGAACTAGGATGGGACGTCACCCGCACCATCTACGAACAGGAACTCAGCACGGAACGTTCTTCGTACTTCCTCGACCCGGATCGCCCGCTGTACGATATTCTGATTTGCCTATGCCAGGAAGGGATTGAAAAGGGAGAATTCAAAGCTGGCTACTCCGCCCATGACATCGTGACGGTTTTGACTCACGGAATGCGCGGCGTGCTGTACAACTGGAGCCTGAACCGCGGGAAGATTTCGCTGGCGGATGAGCAGCGGATGGTGTTCAGGGCGTTGTTGGATGGGATGAGGGCTGAGTAACATTCTTTGAGAATATTAAATGAGAAGCGGAGAACGTATTGATGCGTTCTCCGCTTTTTCATGTCGGAAACCCGGATGTGCCACTCCGGCAAAATCAAAGTAGCGAAGCGCCATCCACAAGGCTTTATCATGAAGAAAAAGTATTTCAAAAAGTATAAAAAGTTATTGACTAACTAATCTCACTTTTCTATTATTGCTGTATACAGTATACACCCTGCAGGAAAGGTGGCTGATCGATTGCAACGAATCGCACCAAGAGAAACGCTTGCTCAACAAGCCTATCGCCAATTAAAAGAAGAGATTGTCTCGGGGAGACTCGAACCGAACGAAGAGTTACCCGAAGAAAGATTGTCGTCTCAACTGGGGATCAGCCGTACCCCTTTGCGAGAAGCATTGATGAGACTCTCAATGGAAGGGCTCGTGATTTTTAAAAAAGGAAGTCCGGCAATTGTGGCAACCTTCACCAAAGATGAATCCGGACATCTGATGGAGATCCGGCGTGTGTTGGAAGTCCATAATTTAGAGAAGATATCTGCCGACTTAAATGATAGCGTTTTCAAAAATCTGGAATCCAATCTGGCCAGCCAGGCAGAAGCCGTCAGTAACGATGACTTCCATAACTTTATTGAATACGACCGAGAATTCCACCTGATCCTCTCGTCGCTCAACGAAAATCCGAAAACCAGAGAACTCCTGAATCAGATGAACACCGGAGTGAACAGAGCATTTCTGATCCTTTCCAACACCCTTCCCATCAGCGCCAAAGAAGCCTACGAAGAACATCATAGACTCTTTGATTCCCTAAAAGCCGGCGACATCGACCTCGCCAAACAGTTGATGACAGAGCATCTGATGAATGTGGAAAAACGCTTCCTAAAATACTATCAGTGAGGATGAAGACATTTGAAGAAACTAGTTTTATTAATTGTGATGGCAGCACTGGTTGCCGCAGGCTGCGGCAGACCAACAGACAGTACGCCGTCTGCAGAAGGCGGAGAGGACTCCAAACAGTACACGATCCGAATCGCCCACCTCGTATCTGAAGAGCAGTCCAGCCACGTCGCAGCAGTAAAGTTCAAGGAGCGTCTTGAAGAAGAATCGGACGGACGCCTGAAGGTTGAAATCTACCCGAACGGCCAGTTGTACCCTTCTGACCGTGAAGCGATTGAGGCTGTTCAGCTCGGAAACGTCGAAATGACGATTCCCGCACTTGCACCGATGGCTTCGTTCAATGATAAATTCCTCGTCTTCGACCTTCCGTTCCTGTTTGATGATCACGAGTCCGCCTACGCTGCCCTCGACGGGGAACTTGGTCAGGAACTGCTTAAAGAACTCGAAGCAGACAAGCTGAAAGGTCTTGCATTCGGGGAAAACGGCTTCCGCCACATCTCCAACAACGTAGGCCCGGTTGAATCTCCGGAAGATCTGTCCGGCCAAAAATTCCGAACACTGGAGAACCCGCTCCATACCGATACTTTCAAATCGTTCGGCACAAATGCGTCCCCATTTGCATTCGGTGAACTTTACACAGCGCTCCAGCAGAAAACGTATGACGCCATGGAAGCACCGATTTCGCTCTACTACACGAACAAGTTCTATGAAGTCCAGGATTACCTGACGATGTCCGGCCACGTATATGCGGCCACCATCCTTCTCATGAACAACGACTTCTACAGCAGTTTGCCTGAAGATCTCCAGGAACTGCTTGTGGAAAAAGCAATTGAGTTCCGCGACGAGCAGCGAGTGATGGCCCAGGAACAAGACAAGGAATTCCTTGAAAAGCTGAAGGAAAGCGGCATGCAAGTCAATGAACTTTCCGCCGAACAAAAACAAGCATTCCGTGACGCGGCGCAACCGGTTTATGACAAGTACGTACCTCAGATCGGAGAAGACCTCGTCGACAAAGCAATGAATGCCAAATAAAGAATAAAGCTTTCAACAGAAAGATGGGGAATCCGAAATTTCGGATTCCCCATTCGCAAAAGGACGTGACACTATGGCTAAGAAGTTTGCCAGATTTGAAGAAATCGTACTTGTCTCCACGCTTGTTGTGATGGTCCTCCTGATTTTCTCGCAGGTGGTCGGGCGCTACCTATTCCAATCCGCTCCAAGCTGGACCGAGGAACTGGCCCGTTATATTCATATTTTCCAAGTTTGGATTGGCGCCAGCTATGCGGTGAAGCTCAGACAACATATCCGCGTGGAGGCATTTATCTCCCGCCTGCAGGGTACGCCACGAAAAATTCTTGAGACCATCAGCACACTGATCTGGTTTTTACTTGCCCTGTTTCTAGCGGTCATGGGCACCAAGCTCGTGATGACAAGCATCGAACTCGGCCAGGTGAGTCCGGCTATGCAGCTGCCGATCTGGATTCCTTTCCTGGCCATCCCGCTCGGTGCAGCCGGAATGGTCATCCGGCTGGCACAGCGGTTTGTTGAAATCTGGCGGGGGAATTATGAGGAGCCTCCAATCGAGGAGACGATGATATGACAGTCGCATTATTGTTCGGAACACTATTTATTTGCCTGCTGATCGGCGTGCCGATCGCCATCTCTCTCGGCGTGGCCGCATTGGTAGCCATCTACTTCGGATCAACCTTGCCACTTGAGATCATTTCACAAAAAGCTTTCACGTCTCTGGACTCTTTCCCTCTGCTCGCAATTCCTTTCTTTATGCTCGCGGGAATCTTGATGGGCAAAGGCGGTGTGTCCAAGCGGCTTCTGAATTTGGCGACGACCATGGTCGGCTGGATCACCGGCGGTCTCTCTGCAGTAACTATCGTGGCCAGTATGTTCTTTGCTGCCATATCGGGTTCAGGCCCTGCAACGGTGGCGGCAATCGGGGGCTTCATGATTCCGGAAATGATCCGGAAGCGATATGACAGCGGCTTTGCAGCAGCGGTTTCCGCCTCTGCCGGCTCAATCGGGGTCATCATTCCCCCGAGTATCCCGTTTGTCCTTTTCGGTGTGATCGGAAGCGTCTCCGTCGGCAGCCTATTTATGGCCGGAGTCATTCCTGGCCTTCTTATCGGATTCGCACTCATCATCACTTCTTATATCATTGCCAAGAAAAAAGGTTATGTGGCCCAGGATGTCACGGGTTTTTCCATGGCGGATGTTGTGAAAGCCACTTTTGATGCCAAATGGGCACTGCTCATCCCGGTCATCATTTTGGGAGGCATTTACGGAGGGATTTTCTCCCCTACAGAAGCAGCGGTAGTCGCAGCCGTTTACGCCTTCTTCATCGGTAAGTTTGTCTACAAGGAATTAAGCTGGGAAGACGTTTTTGAAAGCTTTCGGGAATCGGTCGTCATCAACGCCACGACAATGATCATTATCGGACTGTCTGTATCGTTCGCCTACTTCATGACGCTCGAACAGATTCCTGGACAGCTGGCACAGATTCTCACTGACTTGTCGTCCAATCCGATTGTCATTCTGCTACTGATCAACATCCTATTGCTGATTGTGGGAATGTTTATCGATACCATCTCGGCACTTGTCGTGCTTACGCCGATTTTGCTTCCGATCGTTACAGAAGTTGGCATAGACCCTGTTCACTTCGGTGTTGTTCTCGTCGCCAACCTCGCCATCGGTTTTATCACGCCTCCGCTGGGAGTCAACTTGTTTGTTGCTTCAAGCGTCGGCAATGTGAAATTCGAAAAGATTGTAGTCGGTGTGATTCCATTCCTGATTACAATGATCATCTGCCTGCTCCTGATTACGTATATCCCAGCCCTGTCCACATGGCTCCCAGGATTATTTGACTAACCAGTCAAATAATCCTTTCTCAAAAATAGAGCTGTATACAGTATACAAGCGAAGGAAGTGAAACTTGAATGCCCCCATTAATAAGCCCGCTCAACGAAAATGCCGCAGCAATCTCCATACCGGGCATCCGCGTTTTTGCAAACAAAGTAAACCTGCTTCCCGACGGCATTAACCTGACCATCGGCGAACCGGACTTTCCGACTCCGGAACCGATCAAACAGGCTGCTATCAGCGCCATCAACAACAATCTGACCGGCTATTCCCATAACGCAGGGCTGCTATTACTCCGCCAACGTGTTTCTGATCACTTTGAGAAAACTAGCGGATGCAGCTATGATCCTGAACATGAAATTCTGATCACAAACGGTGCAAGCAGCGGAATTGACGCCGCACTTCGGACGATTCTGAAGGAGGGAGATGAGGTTATCCTCCCTGCCCCGATCTACTCAGGATATGATCCGGTGATCAGGCTGGCCGGCGGTGTCCCTGTTTATCTGAATACGTCGGACACCGGCTTTAAGCCTGACCCCGACCGGCTTGAGGCACTCATCTCCCCCCGGACCAAAGCGGTCATCCTGAATTACCCGTCCAACCCTACCGGTGCCACGCTTGACCGGGATACGACCGACCGGCTTGCCGGTGTTCTGAGCCGCCATGATCTGTTCGTCATTTCGGATGAAATCTATAGCGAAAATGTTTACAGCGGAACGCACACTTCCCTAGCTTCGTATCCATCGCTTCAGAATCAGCTGATTCTGATCCACGGGCTATCCAAGTCCCACTCGATGACGGGCTGGAGAGTCGGATTCGTTCTCGCCCCCCAATTTCTGACTGAACAGATTCTGAAAGTCCATATGTCCAACTCCATATGCGCTTCCTTGCCCAGCCAGTACGCAGCGATTGAAGCGCTGAAAAACTGCCGGGACGTCCCGAAAGAGATGAACCGGGCTTATATCGAACGGAGAGATTTTGCCCACCGGCGGCTGAATGAAATGGGGCTGGACGTGGCGCTCCCGACAGGTGCCTTCTACTTATTCCCGTCCATCACGGGGACCGGACTTCCCTCCTGGACGTTTGCAGAGCAGCTTCTTGAACGTCAGCACGTCGCGGTCGTTCCAGGCGGGTCCTTCACCAAATACGGTGAAGGCTTTATCCGGATTTCTTATGCCACGTCCATGAATCAGCTTGAAAAAGGCCTTAACAGATTGGAGGCGTTCGTCCATGAACTCCACTCCTGAGCAAATGATAAAGGGAACAGATCTCTACGGGCACATCCGCAACCTGAACATCCATGAACAGGCCGAAGCCATCACCCGGCACCTCGTCGGTATCCCGAGCATCAATGGCACAGAAGGTGAAATCAGGGTTGTCCGAGAAATCCGTGACATTCTCTCTTCTTTCCCTTACTTCGTAGAGAATCCGGAAAACCTATGGCTGCAAAAAGTCGAAGGAGATGCGATCGGCAGGTACAATGTGTTCGCCCTCGTGGAAGGCCTTCCGGATTCCGATAGGACGATTCTTTACCACGCCCACATCGATACGGTCTCGGTGGAAGACTTTGGTCCGGCCAAACAACAGGCCTTCTCTCCAGATGAACTGGAGAACTATTTCAGGGAGCACTCGACAGATCCGACCCTGCGGGAAGAAGCCGGGTCCGGCGACTGGATGTTCGGCCGCGGTGCTGTTGACATGAAAAGCGGAGCCGCCGTCCACATCGCGAACCTCCTGTATTTTTCTGAACACCGGGATGAGCTGCCGGGAAATGTCCTCCTGCTCTGCAACGGTGACGAGGAAAGCGAACATAGCGGAATGGTCGGTGCTCTTGACGAACTGAACCGTTTGAAGGAACAATCCGGTTTTGATTTTGTATCTGCCATCAACACCGATTTCATCACTCCGCTTTATGAAGGGGATACGAAAAGGTATATCTATACCGGCACGGCAGGCAAAGTCCTCCCCTGCTTCCATATCTACGGCAGAGAGGTGCACGTTGGAGATACACTGGCCGGCATCGACCCGAGCTATCTGGCAGCCAAGCTCACGGAACGGATCCATAACCGTTATGAGCTGACCGAACGGATTCCGGGTGAACTTGTTTTGCCGCCGACCATCCTGCATCAGCGTGACACGAAAGAGATCTACACAGTCCAGACCGCCATGAGCAGCCATGTCTACTTTAATTATTTCATCTATGAACAGACGCCGAACCAGGTTCTTCAGATTCTGGCCCGCGAAGCGAAGGCAGTCTGCAGGGAAACGGAACAGTATTTCAGAGAGCAATACGAGCATTTTCTTTCCGTCACCGGGCACCCAGCCCGCGACTTGTCGTGGGACGTTGAGGTCACGACCTATGAAGAGTATGTTGACTATCTCTCGCACCACGAAATCGATGCTGCAGCCATAATCGGGGACGCACTGTCAGAAGCCTCCACCACGGATTTGAGGGAACTGGGCTTCCATATTGTCCAGGCCCTCCAGGAAGCCGATCCGTTCAAGAAGCCAAGGATCATCCTGTTCTTCGCTCCGCCGTTCCTTCCTCATAATTACCTGAGGGCGGACCATATAAGAGACAGCCGGATCCGCCAGGCCGTTTCGGATGTGCTGAATAAAGTCAGTGAAGAGACCGGCGAGTACTTTGAGCTCAAGAAATTCTTCCCGAGCCTGGCAGACGGAAGCTTCCTGTCCTTTCACGAAACAGCCGGCCAATTAGAACCTCTAACCGAGAACATGCCTGCTTGGGGCGAGCCATACTCCATTCCGTTTGACCGGATCCGGTCACTCGACATCCCCTCCATTACGATGGGTGTCTACGGAAAGGACGGCCACAAATGGACGGAGCGGCTCTACAAGCCATATTCTTTCGGCGTATTGCCGGGACTGATCAGGAAAGCTACGGTAAGATTGCTTGAGGGTGAGGAAACCAAATAGATTCGTTAAGCACACCATTGGGATGACCCAATGGTGTGTTTGTCTCTCGCCTCATTATTTTTATCTTCTCACCAATCCCCTATTGACACCCCATCCCCAACTCGCTTATCATACGATTAAATAATATTTATCTGAAAACATAGTAAATATTATTTTATTCATGATTGCTTCTTGGAGGCGATATACTGGTTACGACTATACAGACTGTAGGTGATTAAGATGCGGGTTAAAAGTCGGAGCGAGGAAGTCGTCAATGCGATCGGAAAAGACATCGTGAACGGAGTCATCTCCCCGGGAGAGCGTCTTCCCAAAGTGGAGGAACTCAGCGAGGATTACGGCGTGAGCCGGACGGTGATGCGGGAGGCGCTGCAAGGATTGGCTGCCCGGAAGATCATCCGTGCCAATCAGCGCTCAGGCACCGTTGTACTTCCGCGTGATGAATGGCAGCTCTGGGACTTGAGTGTTATGTCGTGGCTGAGCGAGTCCGAACAGCGAAATGAAAAGTTTCTTCTCGATCTTACTGAAGTGAGGTTGGGGCTGGAACCCGATGCGGCAGCACTGGCAGCCAAAAATGCGACAGAAGAAGAGAAAGCCAAAATCACCGCATGCTTCGAGCGCCTCGAACAGACACTGGACGATCCAAAGGCCTGGGCAGCGGCGGACTATGACTTCCACTTGAGCATCATCGAGGCCACCAACAACCAGCTCATGGCCGGCCTGCTGAAACTATTGCACAAAGGCCTGATCCTGAGCCGTGAAAAAACGGTCACCTCCTTGAACGAGCACACCGAACTGCAACAGGAACAGCCGACAACCGAGATCCTGAACCGGCACCGGAACCTTTATGAAGCAGTAATCTCAGGCGATGCGGAACAAGCAAAAGCCGTAATGACCGACATGATTCTAAGGGTGCGGCAGCTGATTGAAGCAACACAAGAACAGCAAATCTGAAGGGAGTTTTGAAGATGGGGATCAAACTTGTACGTTTTGAACATCAGGGGACAAACAAATGGGGCGTCGTTGACGGGGAGAACGTAAAGGTCCTGAACAACAGTGCCAAAACGCTTGCCGAATTCCTTGAGAATGGACAAGCAGAAGCAAGAGAAGCGCTTAACAACGACACGCTCCAAACAGTGGCACTTTCCGAAGTCACCCTCCTGAGCCCAGTCACCAAGCCGGCGAAAATCGTTTGCCAGGGGGCCAACTATTCCACGCACCGCGCAGAAGCCGGCATGGAAGCCAAACGTCCGCCGTTCAACATGATTTTCGGCAAGGCGAACAGTTCCCTCACCGGTGCCTATGACACAGTCGTGAGCCCTGAACACGTTAAGCTCCTCGATTATGAAATCGAACTCGGACTCGTGATCGGCAAGGACATCACGGAAGAAACGGCAGTCACAGACGACAACCTGCATGAATATCTGGCAGGCCTCGTCGTTGCCAACGATATTTCCGCGCGGGACGTCCAGCTTGTCCAGGGCCAGTGGCTAAAAGGCAAAAGCTACCGCACGTTCTGCCCTACCGGACCATATCTTTACCTGCTGGACAAGGAAGACATTCCGAACATCCACAACCTGGAACTCAAGCTGTGGGTAAATGACGAAATCCGACAGGAAGCCAACACGGAACAACTGTTGTTCAAGCCTTCCGAAACGATCGCTGAACTGTCCGGCGTCATGGACTTTGATAAAGGCGACATGATCCTTTCCGGTACAACAGGCGGCGTGGCGCTTAACCTGACGCCTGAGCTTCTGGCCACCGTCTCCAATCCGACCATCGATGCCAACCACCGATTGGAAGTGCTTGTTGAAGCGCAAAGCAAAAGCAACCGCTACCTGAAAGACGGCGATGTGATCCGCACTAGCATCAAGAGCGCCGACGGAAAAATCGATCTCGGCGAACAGAAAAACAAGGTACAGGCACCCGCTCTCGTCTCTTCCAAGGCATAAATCAATCGGGTGCCCTGCACCCACGGCTGAATTGTATGCGCTTACACTCACATGAAGATGGAGGTTAAACATGACGAATACACACGCTTATGACGTGATTGTGATCGGCTACGGCCCGGTCGGCAAAATGGTTTCCGCCCTGCTTGGGCAGAAAGGCTGGAAAGTCGGTGTTTTCGAGCGGTATGACCGTCCGTATGGCCTGCCCCGGGCGGTGAAATATGACCACGAAATTACTCGCCTGCTTCAGAAAATTTGCCCTGTCGAGGACATTCAGAGGATTTCAGTAAAGGTGCCTGACAACTACGTCTGGTGCAACGCCGACCGGGTTCCCCTCCTCGAAATCGACTGGTCGCAGGACGGCATCTCCGGCTGGCCGGCTGACATGCTGTTCAACCAGGCCGAACTGGAAACGATCATGAATGAAGCCTGTGAAAGCCTGCCTTCAGTTAATATCAATCTCGGCTACAACGCGATTCATCTCGATGAGCACGAAGATCAGGTCAATGTCTTGTTCAAGTCCATCAATGGTGAAGTGATCAATACGGCCGCCAAGTATGTCATCGGCTGTGACGGCGCGAACAGCTTTGTCCGTGACAACATGGAGCACACCATCACTGATCTCGGATTCTACAATGACTTCCTCATTGTGGACATCATCCCGACAGAAGATATGGAATTCAAGCCGATGAACCTGCAGGTCTGTGACCCGAAGCGGCCGACCACCTGCGTGTCCGGCGGGCCCGGCAGAAGGCGCTGGGAATTCATGCTCCTTCCCGGAGAAACCAAGGAAGAGTTTAAAAGCGAAGAGGTCGCATGGAATCTCCTGAAGTCGTGGGGCATCCATCCTGGAAATGCAAAGATGGAACGTCATGCGGTCTATACATTCAAGGCCAAGTGGGTCGATCAATGGCGCAAAAACCGGCTGTTTTTGGCCGGGGACGCCGCTCACCTCACCCCGCCTTTCATGGGACAGGGCATGTCATCCGGTATCCGGGACGCCGCCAATCTGGCCTGGAAGATGGATCTGCTTCTGAAAGGCACCACCGACGAGTCGATTCTCGACACATACACTGAAGAGCGCAAACCCCATATGGAAAAGCTGATCGAGGCTGCCATTTACCTCGGGAAAATCATCTGCACCACGGATGTGGAACGTGCTAAACAGCGGGATGAACAGTTCCTGAGCGGAAACTTCCCTCCGTTCCCCGCTTTCCCGACGCTCACAGAAGGTGTATTCGATAGGAGCGGAAGCGAAAAAGAGGTCGGATTGACCGGGCATCTTTCCCCTCAAGGAATGGTCCAATACAACGGCACCAGCGGATTGTTCGATGACGTCGTCGGCAAAGGCTGGGTGCTCATGGGATGGAACCATGATCCGAAAGAACTGCTGGATGATCAGCAGATTCAGATGCTTGAGGACATCGGGGCGGTGTTTGCCAAAGTCGTCCCGAAAGATCAGCCTGAACCGGCTGCAGTGATTGATACAGAAGGAACGTACGAAGAATTCTTCCGAAGCAATGGCGCTGAAATCGCCCTGTTCCGCCCGGATTTCTACATTTACGGTGTCCGAGCACAGAAAGAAGAACTGCCAGCATTGATCCAAGGCCTTTCCGATCAGCTTACCCGACAGTCCAACTTGGCGAATGCCCGATAAATCAGGAGGTAGATGAAAATGACAAACGTGAAAGCATTCCGGCTGGTGTATGTGAACTTTGCTTCCCCAAACGCTGAAAAGTTGAAGGATTACTATATCCGAACGATGGGTTACATCCTGACGAAGGAAGAAAGTGGCGTCATTTATCTGAGCAACGGCTTCGACCACCACAACATCATCATCACCCCTGCCCTGGAGAAAAAAGTCCTGAGCTACGGCTACCAGCTGGACGGAAAGCTGACACACGAAGAAGTCCAGGCCGAACTCAAAGAAATCGGGATCTCTTCTATCGTGAAAACGGACGCTATCCCGGGCGTTTCCGAACTGGTCGAACTCCATGACCCGGACGGCAACACCGTCCACATCTTCAATGAAATCGAGCATCCTGCACCAGGCTTCGGCCAATCGGGCATCGTCCCGCAGAAACTCGGCCACCTCGCCTTCTACGCCAAAGACTTCAAGAATGTCATCAAGTTCTACGAGGACGCACTCGGATTCATGTTCAGCGACCAGATCGGCGAAGACTTCGCCAACTTCCTCACCTGCAACACCGACCACCACGTCATCAACATCGTCGCATCCGAAACCAAAAGCCAGACGCTGCACCATATCGCGTTCCAACTCAAAGACGCCAGCCACCACACCATCAGCAGTGACTTGCTTGCCAAACACGGCCACCCCGTCATCTGGGGCCCGTCCCGCCACACCTCCGGCCATAACATCGCCACCTATCACTATGACCCCGACGGCAATGTCGTCGAACTGTTCACCGACATGGACGTCTATGTGCCGGAACTCGGAATCTACGAACCCCGCCCATGGCACGAATTCCTCCCGCTCAAGCCACGGGTATGGGACGGCCTCAGCGCCTGGGGAACCGAATTCGAAGTCGATCTGGCGAATGTCTGAAAGAAGCCGGCAACCCTCTTTTATGGAGGATTGCCGGCTTTTTTGGTTTGGTAAGAACTCAGGTGGCGTTCGTTGTATCTCAGGCCTGGATGGTGGGAGTTCAGATAGGTGGAGGTTGTGATTCGCGGGCGATTGGTAGCGATTCACTTTTCAGAGACCGCAGACAAAAACCCTTTTGTGAGATCCAAAAGGGTTTTTATTAATAGGATTTATCGGGATGATCATACTTCCATATTTTCTTTCACTTACTCGAGAAATCAGAGCGAATATTTTCTACTCGTTATTGCCGCGCTTCAACTTCCGAATATAAACAACCAACGAAAGGATAATAATTAGGAGCACTACAATACCAACAATATACCAAACCGTGTTAGTATTCTCGTCTTCCAATTCTACGGCACTTTCGTTGAGGGCTTCATCAGATTCACTTATTGAGAATTTCTCCTGCCATTGCCATTCATGATCTCCGTCAGATGCAGTCATTTCCAATAGATAGTTTCCTGCTTGGAGCGGTTCGTTATTCCAGTCAATAACATAATCCATGGCTGAGTTTGGGGCCATGTTCATGTTTTCCTGGTTTTTCTCTTTGATCGCTGCTGAATCTCCTTCTACATAGACTTTCGCCTCGATAGAAAGGTTATCCACGATCACCGGCTGGCTGTTTTGAATGTTTGTCACCACCGCAGTTCGGTGATTAACCAATCCCGGTTCAATCGAAGTCAAATTGAGTTCAGGGGCCACTTCTTCATCATTTCCGGAAATCTGGAGCCCGATGATATAAGCATATTTGTTTTGGATTTGCACCCCTTCTCCATTCGACAGTTCCTCTGGCACCTTTTCAAAATGGAGTCCACCAAGTTTCACTCCATCAAATGGCGAACCTGGAACTTTCAATGTAGCAGTAAGGGTTTCTGAGCCGGACGCGGGCACCGAAATTTCGTCTTTTTCCAAAGAAACCAATTCGGTGATCGGCTGCTCCAGGCTTGGATCTAGTTCATCCTGTTCTTCGTAGACAATTAAGCCATTGCTATTTGTCGAAGCATTTCTCACTGCAGTACGTACGGTAATCTCCTGATCTTCATGATTATAGATGGTGACCTTCAATTCCTGTTCCTGGTTTGGTTCTACACGGAGATCAAAATAGGATACATTTTGATTAACTTGATTATCCGGCAGTTCTGCTTTAACAGAGTAGCCGACGGGTTCGTCTGCAGAGACCACCATAATCGGGCTCATCGTGACATATAGGATTAGTAAAAGCAGGATGCCTGATATTCGCTTGAACATCATTCACTCTCCTCTCATCATTTTCGAAAACGACAATAAATCCTCCCATCTATCAAAAGACAGACTTGGGAGGATAATGATTGGCTTATTGTATTTACTGGCCAGGTCCCGCAGTCAATGTCCAAGTGATCACAGCAGTATGGTTCCCCTGTGTCGCCATGCCCGCCGGGACTTCCAAAGTCACATTCTCATTGGACTCTGTATTTCCCGCCAGCCATCGGGTGATCCAAGAGCCGAGACCTGCATTTTGATCAGCAGTGACAATCTTTACCTCGGCCCCGCCCGGATTCAATTCAACCGGATTATTCGGAACAGGTGCGTCACTTTTACTTGTCGAAATGACACTACCATTTGAAAGAGTCAACAACGAACCTGGCAGCGTTACTTGCTCTTCAAAAGTAAAGTTACTCATCTGCGCAGTCACGTTCCAGCCCTCACCAGTGCCCCGTCTGTCTGTAACTTGGATAAACGGGCGCAAAGTCGAAGATTGATATTTTTGAGCGGTCGTTTTAATTTCATTTTCCCCAAAGTTGATGGAAGAAACATAATCGAGAGTAAGGGGCCCTGTTTCTCCAGTGCCTGTATCTGTCGGGTCGGTTGGTTCATAAGGGTTTTCTGGGTTTTCCGGGTCAAGAACCTCTGGTGCTCCAGCCCCTGGAGTAAAAGTGATCGTAGCATTGGATGTCGCAGCACTTACACTTGATGTAATCGAAAAAGCTGCAAGAAGACTTAATACGGACAATGATACTTTTTTATATACTTTCATGATTGAACTCTCCCTCTTTAACTTTTGGAACGGTTAACTCTCGTATATCAGAAGCACTACTGTTTTTATTAACCATTTCTCACTACTATATTAACGGATTATTTTACCAAAATCCACATAATAAATGATTCTTTTAGTCTAATTTTCGACATTTAAAATGAGTCTTTTATCTCACGGCGCATCCACCAATGTCCAAGTGATTGTTGTTTCATATGATTTGGCGCGTGCGTTTCCGGCATTAACTTCAATCAGCGGTCCTTGGTCCTCCGACCACTTAATTGAAGTCATCTGCTGTTGGTCTGTATTTCCGGAATAAACTTCAATAGGACCATTTGTTAATGGAAAACTATTGTTGTTTTCATCTACAAATACAAGTGAATCAGGTAAACGATGAGTGCCATCAATCGTTGTCAGTGGTTGTTCCGCTTCAGCCAAAACACGGAAACCGCTGCCCGGTCCCCTTGTATCAATAATAGTCAGTGACCATTCTGGATCATTTCTAGGAACCCTTATGACTCCAGGCTCTATAACGGTCGGTTTAAAAGCAAGATTCTCTGGTACATGGTAGAAAGAGATAGTTGCTTCGATGACCGTAACTTCAGTTGCCTCACTCATATTACCCGCTCCGTCGATCAGAACAACTGATATCACGGTGTCAGGTTCCTGCCTTGGAATCTCCACGGAGAAAATACCATCATCATTAACTTTACCTTGGTACGCTTCACTGCCAATAGCCACCACAACGGCCGCGCCCGGCTCTCCAGTTCCGGTAACTTTCTCATGCCTGTCATTAAGACTGTTGACAAATGGGGCTTCAGGGGCCGTCACATCACTATTTTTCACAATGACAGTCGTCGGAAGACTCTCATTGCCGGCTGCATCGGTTAATGTAACCACGATCTCCGTACCGGGTACCTGATACGGAATGGCCACCGAGAAGGTACCGTCTTCATTTACCGATCCAGTGAAGAGTTCTTCTGAGATGGATACCTTTACAGTTGCATAGGGTTCACCGGTACCGGAAACTTCGGTTTCCTCATCAGTCAAATCGTTCAATAGTGGAGCTTCTGGCGGAGTGGTATCCATTACGATGACACTTGCAGGCTCACTCTCATTACCGGCTGCATCCGTCAATGTAACCGCCAGAACAGTATCAGCTTTCTGGGCAGATATCGCGACTGAAAAGGTGCCGTCGGCCGCTACTGTTCCCGTCCATACTTCCCCTTTAGAAGAAGCAACTTCAATTTGAGTTCCCGCTTCACCTGTGCCGGTTAAAACAGCATCCTGATCAGTCACTGGATTAACGAGCGGCACATCGGGAGCGGTCGCATCCTGAACAATCAGTGTTAGCGCATCACCGGATTTAACTCCTAATCCGTTGTAAGCCTGGACCGTCAAAACTGTGCCTGCAGATTGAACGGGGATCGGCACTGAATAAGGTTTATTCGAACCCAGCCCGACGTCCATTCTTCCCAGCTCAGTTCCACCGCGGAACACACGCACACTTGTTGCGGTGCTCCGCTTCTTGATGCCTGTCACAACAGAGTCCTTATCAGTGACCGGATTAGCTGTTAAGTCGTCATTTTGAATCATGGAAATAAAGTCGCTTGCCCCCTCTATGCCAAGTAGCGATAAATTGACCAGTGGAGATTTCGTAGCATAGGCAAAGAATCGATGAGTACCGCTGGGAGCTTCAGGAAGGGAAATACCCATTACGTCCAGATCGATGATCAGGTCGGCTCTCAGATTCGATGCAACACTAACATCCAGAGCTGCAAACCTTGCGGCCTCTATCGTTGTGTGTTCAGGAGTAACCGTTAAGTCGTCCCCTTTGAGTGTACCGAACGCTATAGGGACCAAACCCAACAGCAGATTCTGCCTGAATTCGACCCGCGTAGCCTCTTTAAAATTCGGCAGTTCCATGATGTCTCTGAACTCTGTCGGGAACCGATAATAAAAATGCTGCTCTGTCAGGGCACCGAGATTCAAAAGGACGAGACCGCTGATCCTTAAGCGAAGCTCATTCGTTGTAGCGTTATAAGACGCATCTAAATCTTGCCCACTTAGCAATGCCAAATCCAGCAATCCCGCTGCTTGGACTTGGTTGTCTCGGTTTGGATCTAAAGAGAAAGGAACCGTTATAAAGAGCAGCATCAAAGTAAGCATTAAAATAAATAATCTCTTTGACCGTTTAACCATCTGTTCTCTCACCAGCCATATATTTTCGTTGGAGCATATAAATTGGATAAACTAGGATGTATAACAGGATAATCATACCATGAAATAAGTCATAGTCACGTAAATAACTCTGGCATTTCGGTGACAGAACCATACAATAAAAAAAGCTTGAAGAGTATCCTCTTCGAGCAGAGCATTTAGCTATTTCTTCTTACTCTCCTATGCCTTCCCATCACCCCATCCATAAACACCGCTCTAAACTTAAAGACCCGACAAGCAACCGCCTGTCGGGTCTCTCCATTTCACTTACTGATTCACTCGCTCAACCGCCTGGTAATTATAGACGATCTGATAAAGCTCCATGATTTCCTCACCAGTCGGCACCTTCGGGTTGTTCCCGGGGCTGCCGCTGTCCAGGGCATCTTTGGCCATCTTTTCTCTGGCGTTCATGAATTCCACTTCATCGATGCCCCATTCCTTAAGGTTCGGGATGTTCAATGAATGGCAGAGTTCTTTCACAGCCTGCACAGTCCGTTCCGCGGCTTCTTCATCCGTCATTTCTTCATTCGGAGAGAAGATCCGGCCGATGTCCGCCAGCCGCTCCACGCAGGCGTCCTTGCTGTATTCCAGGACCGCCGGCAGCAGCATCGCATTGGAGAAGCCGTGCGGGACATGGAACAGCGCGCCGATCGGGCGGGACATGCCGTGGACCAGGCAGACGGAAGCGTTCGAGAAGGCCATGCCCGCCTGCAATGCCGCCAGCGACATCGCTTCTTTCGCTTCAAGGTCTTCCGAGTTGTCGTAAGCTCGCTGTAGATTGGCCGCGATCAGACGGATGGCGGAAAGGGCCAGCATGTCCGTCATCGGATGGGCCTTCTTGGAGATGTACGCCTCGATGGCGTGGCTGAGCGCATCGACGCCCGTTGCGGCGGTCACCTTTTCCGGTGTGGAAAGCGTCATCAGCGGATCGACAATCGCGGCCTCCGGCATGAGCGCGGGCTGCTTGATCATCATCTTTACTTGGGTCGTGGTGTTGGTAATGACAGTCGCGTCCGTCGCCTCGGCTCCCGTTCCGGCAGTAGTCGGAATGGCGATGTGCGGAACCGGCCGCTGATCAGCCAGTTTCCGGCCGCCCATATAGTCCCCGATATAGCCACCGTTCGTAGCCAAGATCGACACCGCCTTCGCCGTATCGATGCAGCTCCCGCCCCCAAGGGAGATGATCAGGTCGCAACGCTCTTCTCCGAAGATACGCAGCGCCTCCGCCACAAAGTCATCGGTCGGTTCCGACGCCACTCCCAAGTAGATAGCGCTTTCAATTTCATCCTCTTGAAGCAGCTTCCGGCACTCATCAATATAACCGAGCTTTTCCATGATGGTATCACTAATGATCAGTGACTTGCTCCCCTTCAAGTTCATCGCCTGCTTGCCCACCTGCTGAAACGCCCCCTGCAGATAGACAATCGACGGCGGTGTCAGGAACTCTTGACTCGTATTCATGATGTTTCCCCCTTTGTTTGAACGACGTTCTGGGAAAAGCGTAGCTTACCAGAAGTAGAGGTGTCAATGTATTATGTTATTTCTGTCTTCTTTAATGTTTATCGCAATATAAAAAGGTCGCTTGGAAATTCCAGGCGACCTGATATTTTTTATCCCAATTTGCCTATCAGTTATGAATCAGCTGATTTTTATCCGAGTCGATATAATATCCTGATAACTTTGGAATGTCTTTAGAAACAATTCTTCCATCTCGGAAAATTTCCTTGCCATCTAGTTTAATTGTCGGGAACCAGAAGATATTATCGAAATGCCCATTTACTTTAAGTTCCCCCCCCATTGTAGATTCATTATTGCCCATACCCACATGGCCAGTTCCGTAAATTGATTCATCTTCGATGAATTGACCTCTCAGTTTAGCTTTTGGATTCAAACCAATTCCCAGCTCAGCGACTTGCCTAATTCCAGGGTCACCAACTTCTTCTATACGTGTTTCCAGTAACGCCGCTTCTTTTCCGCCATCGATTTTAGTAATGGTACCATCTTGCACAGTTACATAAATAGGTTCACTTACCATTCCAATCGCTGAATGAGCTGCATCAACAACAATTGTCCCCTGAGTTGTGCCTTCCAGCGGAGCAATATTTGCTTCAACGCAAGGCGGTGCAGCAAAGTTATCTGCGTATTCCTTCTTGCCCTTATGCAACCAACCATGCTCCAGATCAATATTATAGCGCCCCTTCAAATTAAACCATAAGTTGGTCCCAGCTGGAGTCGTAACTTCTGCTTCATTAGCTTCTGTAAGCATTTGGTTTACAATCATCACTGTTTCTTTAATCTCACCGAAAGGCGTTTCCACCATGGTTCTGGCAAACAGTTCATCATCGACAGAAGGTATTGTGAGGCAGCGGACTCCTGCACGACTAGCGTCCCGACGCGCCTGAGTATGACTCATCGACCATACTGTTGGCATAAATACCACGTCGGCGGCCTTCATTGCTTCTGCAACAGTCTTATTAGGATTTTGTCCATGCAACCTACCGTAGACAGGCATAACAATTAAATCAACATTCTTTGTAACCGTTAGAGCTGCTGCCATAATAGCTTCTCCATATTTAAGACTCGCAGTGTCGGTAATAACCAATACATCTTCTCCAGGTTCTACCTTTGCACATTCGGTTACCAATACAGCTGCACCTCTGAAAATGTCCGGGCGTACGTTCAATATTCTTCATCCTCTCATTTTTTACTTCATTAGATTTAAATTAGTGTTGCTGTAATCGAGAAAACATCGTAAAGACTTTCTCAGATGGTTGCGTAAGCTTACTGACTACTATAATTAATGTCAGAGATATAACTAATGTTGGGATGATAGGATCAATGGAAGAAGAAACCAAGCCTATCATCTGTCCAAGCCTCCAACCGATTGCAATGACTGCTCCTGAAACTATACCGGCCCATGCAGCCTGCTTGGTCATGTTCCGATAATACATACTCAATAGAATGACCAGACCGCCTGCACTTCCGGCGATTGCATAGGAGATATTCATCATCTCAATAATAGAACCTGGTCTCCAAATCCCAATTGGAATAGCCACAATCCCCAGAAGCAGAACAACATACTTTGAATACCTAAGGATTTGTTGTTCCGTTGCATCTTTGTTGATGAGAGTTTTATAGATATCACGGGTCAAACTTGTCGCTGCAGTTAGCAACCAGGTGTTTACAGAAGATAAGATCCCTACGAAAATTGAAGCCATCCCGAGCCCAACAAGGAATCCTGGCGCATGATCAAACAGTGAAATAATCCAAATGGTCTCAGCATCAGCAACTGTTGGATATAAAATCTTCGCTGCTGTGGCAGTTGCAAATATGAGAATCCAAAACGGTAAATACAATATTGAAATTCCGATACCCGCTTTAATAATTTCTCGCTCATTTTTTGCAGTAAAGAAACGGGTTAAGAAGCCGGGATGGCCAAGATATCCCAAACTCCAAATGATCACCCAAGAAATGGAGGCAAAGATACCAACGTTACTAGTATTCGTAAAGTATTCAGGGGATTGAGTAATTACAGTTGAAGTAATTTCTCCCCATCCGCCTGCTGCTTGAATAATGATTGGGAAGATAATAATTGAGACGAAAAGAAGGATGAACATAGCGATAAAATCACTATTAAGGACAGCATACATTCCTCCAATGACTGTAAGGAGAGCTGTTACAATCCCAATTATCAAAACTCCTGTTGAATAGTTCATTCCGAACATATTTTCAAACAGTAGTCCTCCTTGCACATACAGGGTCCCCATCAGAATAACCATCCACACAGTAATGAGTATGGAGAATACAGGTCTTAGTAGTGGGCTATCAAAGCGTTCGGCTAAGTATTCCGGGATAGTAAATTTACCAAACCGACGAAGCTTGGGACCGATGAAGAAACACATAATGAAAAACCCTACTGAACACCCAACTAGTATCCAAAATACAGAGGCTCCTGTGTTATAAAAGGAAGCTTGCATTCCAAGAAAGGCCGCTCCACTGATTGTAGAAGCCATTAGAGATCCTAAGATCAAATACCAAGGGGCTTTCCTTTCGGCAATGAAGAAAGAAGTAGTATCTTTAATTTTCGTGAATGACCTTACAGATACAAAGACCACAAGAGCAATTACAAGAAAAAATGCAACTAAGGCCCAAAAGTCCATCCTTTTCCCTCCCCACAGTTTTTACTCTTGTGCCTCCCACGGGTATCTACCTTTTTTCAGCCAATAAGCCCCTAAAACGATTGCGGCAACAATGTTGACTAAACTTACTAAGATAATGGCGTACATATCAGTAAGCCAACCCAATTTCGCACCTCCTCCAAATATTCTGTAAATTTAGTATAAATATATTCTAAGTGAATGTATAATATATATTTAATACTCTGCCTATATCTTTTCGATATAAATAAAACTTGCTTGTGCAGTTTTGCAGACGGAGGGTTATATGGAACTAAGGCATTTACGTTATTTTGTTGCGGTGGCAGAAGAGTTGAGTTTTACAAAAGCGGCTGAGCGTTTACAAATGGCGCAACCCCCTTTAAGTCAGCAGGTAAAAAAGCTAGAGGAATACCTAGGGGTTTCTTTATTAAACAGAACACAGCGAAAAGTAGAATTAACTGAAGCTGGGCAGACTTTTTTAGAAAGGTGCTATGAAATCATAGGTCTTGCCAGCTATTCAGCAGAAGAGGCGATTAGGGTACAGAACGGAGAGATGGGACAGCTGGTTTTGGGTTTTACCGGGTCTATTACTTTTGATGTGCTTCCAAAAATTCTAAGAATATATAAAGCCGCATATCCCAAAGTTCATATCATCCTTAAACAATTAACAACTTCCGAGCAAATGGAAGCGCTCAATTCTGGTTCTATTGATGTAGGATTACTTGTCTCTCCAGTTGAGAGCACGACATTAGAACTTGTGGATCTACATGATGAAACCTTCCTAGCAGTTCTTCCAAGACATCATTGGTTAGCAAGTTCGGATGATGCCATAAATCCATATTTATTGAAAAATGAATCGTTTATTATTACTCCAAGAAAAGTCGGGGCCGCATATTATGACGCGACAATTAGTTTTTTGCAGAGTTACGGAATTACTCCAAAAATATCTTTTGAAACGCAAGAATTAAATACTAGCGTTGCTCTTGTCGCAGCCGGATTGGGAATAGCACTTCTCCCAAAGTCTATACAGTCACTACGGAACCCTAATATAGTCTACAAGGAATTAGAAAAAAGCTTTACAACAACAATTTCTATTGCATATAGCAAGAAAAGGACTCTGCCTCTTGTAAATCCGTTTATTGAATTGATAAAGGAGCATTTTATTGAGGAGAATTGATGTTTTGTTCATTATTCGATATGGCACAACAAAGAAGCCATCTTAATTGTCGCTTGCAAAAAAGCAGCCATGGGCCACATTCGTGTGATTCACCAGGGAATTGGTAGAAACTCAGCCCCCCTTGGTAGTAGCTAGGGCGTGGCTTGGTGGGGATTCAGCAGGTGGTTGGTAGTCACTTACACCTCCCAGATAACCACTCACCCACATAAAAAAAAACCACCCGGAGAGAATTTCTCTCCAGGCAGCTCCACTCCCTACCCCGCCATCTGCTGAGGCAGATACAAGGCAATCTCAGGGAAGATATAGATTAGGATGATCAGCGTCAGGATCGGGATCATGAACAGGAATGCTCCCTTAAAGATATCCGTGAGTTCCAGTTCTTTCGTGACGCCTTTCAATACAAATACGTTCATGCCGATCGGCGGTGAGATGAGGGCCATCTCGACAACCAATACGATGATGACGCCGAACCATACCAAATCAAATTCCAGCGCCGCCAAGACGGGCATAAGGATTGGGATGGTGACGACCATCATGGCGAGGGAGTCCATCAAAGCCCCCAAAATAATAAAGAGCAGGACGATCAGCGCAAAGATCATGGCATCGGACAGGTTCGCGGAAAGCAGGGCGTCTGCGAGCATGTTCGGGAACCGGGTCAGCACGAGTACATAGTTCAGGATAAAGGCGCCGATGATGATGGCGAAGATGAAGCCGGTGGTCTGCAGGGTGCTGACCATGGCTTCTTTGAATTTCGCCGGAGTCAGTGTGCGCTTGATCAGACCGATGAGCATGGCACCGAGTGCGCCGACGCCGGCAGCTTCCGTTGCGGTGAACCACCCGAGGTAGATGCCGCCCATGACGACGACAAACAGCAAAGCTACCAAGAGGTTACTCGGCAGCGAGGCGAACCGCTGTTTCCATGTGGATTTCTCCACTTCTTCCGTCTGGACGAGTTTCGGATTGATCAGAACCGCGAGCCAGATGGTGAGCATGAAGAACAGCGTGAGCAAGATTCCCGGGATGATGCCGGCAGTGAAGAGTGCGCCGACGGATTGTTCGGTGATCATCGCGTAAACGATGAATGTCGTGCTCGGCGGAATCAGGATGCCCAGGGCGCCTCCCGCGACAATCGTGCCGCCGGTGAGGCTTTTGCTGTAGCCGCCCTTCCGCATTTCATCAGTCGCAATGACGCCCATCGTACCGGTCGTCGCGACGCTGGAGCCTGCGGCTGTGGCGAACAGCGCGGAGGCACCGATCGTGGAGATACCGAGGCCGCCTTTCAGGTGGCCGAACCAATGCTTGCACGTTTCAAACAGGCTGTTCGTGACGCCGGAGGCAAACAGCAGCTGTCCCATCAAAACGAACAGCGGAATGGTGCTGAGTGTGTAGCTGAAGCTCTGGCTCCAGACGATGCTGTTGACCGCGGCGAGCAGCGTGTCGATTCCTCTTAGATAAATGATACCCAGTGCGGCCGGGACGACCATGGCAATCGCAATCGGGATCCGAAGGAACATGAGGAAGAGGACACCCAGAATGACGATGAGTCCAACGATTTCAGTCGGCAATGGTCTTCTCCCCCTTCAGGTCCGCGACCAGCTTGAGCAGCGCCTCGAGCCCCCAGGAGAGGAAGCCGAAGATGACGAACAGCTTGAACGGGACGTACGAGATGCCGAGCAGGTCGGATGTTTGGGTTTTCAGGTGGGACAAAAACGCCCAGCAGACGAGCAGGCAGAACGCCAGTGTAAGCAGATGGGCAATAAAGTCCATCACGCGCTGCATCGAGGGCGAGAACTTGTCCACGAAAAGCCCGATCGAGATATGGGTGTTGGTGGCTTCGCTGAGGGACAGCGAGCCCATGATCAGCACGACCATCACGAACTGGACAAGTTCGATGTCCCCGACAATCGGGTTGCCCGTCGTCCGCGCGACGGCGAAGACGAACACGGCCGGGAACATCAGGCCGAGTGCGATCAGGCCAATCCATTTGTTGATGTTCGTCAGGAGACGGACCGGTTTCTGCAGGAGCTCCATGCTTTCCCCCTCTTTCTATATCTGTCTTTCATGCAATTAATCTACCGGGTTGTCGATGCCCTGCTCTTCGAGCGTTTTAGTGAAGAAGTCCATCATTTCCTGGGCGTTATCGTAGCCTTTTTTCTCGGCGTTTTTCACCCATTCTTCCCAGATCTGTCCGGCTGGGGCGCGGAATTCTTCGAGTGCCTCGCCTTCCGGCACGATGACGCGGCCGCCCTTGTCCGCCACTTCCTGTTCAAACTGGACCATCGCGTCGGCTGCGCCCTCGGAATACATTTTCGAGTTGAGTTCGCTTAGTTTCGGTCCGAAGTCTTCTTCAAACTGCTTTTTGAGGTCGTCCGGCAGCTTGTCGAGTGCCCGCTCGTTCATGAGGAACAGGAGCGTTGTGGCTCCGATATCGACTTTCGTCATGTACGGTGCCGCTTCGAACAGGCGGAAGCCGTTCGTGCCGATCGCAGTGTACGTCGTCTGGTCGACGGTGCCGCGGTCGAGCGCCTGGTAGTTTTCTTCGATGCCGAGGGTGACGGGCACCCCGCCCCACAGTTCAATGAGTTGAACACGCTCTTTTCCGGAGACGATGACTTTCTTGTTTTTCACATCAGCAACGCTCTCAACAGGCTCCGTCGTAATGAGCTGATAGGCATCCGTTGCGGAGATGGCGAGCGGGATGCTGTCTTCGAATTCGTCCTGCATGAATTCATCGATAAACGGCTGGAGGACTTTCGGGCTGTCCATCGGATCCAGGATCGCAAACGGCAGGTCGCCGAGCGTCAGCGGATACGCCGGTGTGCTTGTGGAGGCACTCGGGCTCACGTAGCCGATGTCGTACAGGCCGCCTTCGATGTCCTCATAGGCGGTGGCAAGGTTGCCGAGTGCACCACTGTTGTAGATCTCGATCTTGACGCGGCCGTCGGTCTGTTCTTCCACGTATTCCGCCCACGGGGCGACGACGTCGGTATGAAACTTGTGCGTCGCCGCCGGCTGGATATTAAATGAATACACATATTCCGCCTTGCCGCTCCCGCTTGCCGAAGCGCATCCGGAAAGGACGGCAAGCAGGGCCAGCAGCATGGCGCCGAGGAGGCTCTTTTTCATTGTTCGTTCCCCCTTATTTCTTCGCTTTTTCGAATCCGGCCATCTGGTCGGCGGTGCCGCCGGCCGTCATGACGGCTTCCTGGAGTTCCGCGTCGTAGTACAGGAGCGGGTCGATCGCCGGGACGGCGGCGTTGACGATTTTCTTGGAAATGCGGAGCGGAGCGAATGACTTCGCCGTGAGCTTCCCGACAAGTTCGTCGGTTGCCGCTTCCAGTTCCGCGAGCGGGACAACCTTGTTCACCAGGCCCATCTTCTCCGCTTCTTCTGCAGTAAATGTTTCTCCTAACATGATGAGTTCCTTCGCCTTCAATGGACCCACCAGATTCACGAGCCTTGGCGTGCCGCCTCCGGAGAAGAACAGTCCGCGCTCGATTTCCGGCAGGCCGCCGTCCGCTTCTTCCGCCATGATGCTGAAGTCGCACACCATCGCGAGCGCCATGCCGGCGCCGCGCATCGGGCCGTTGATGGCCGCGACGGTGATCTGGTCGAGGGTGTCGAACTTGCGGAGGAACTCATGACGCTGCAGCTGGTCTTCGCGGATCCAGGTGGTGTCGTTTGGATTGTCTTTCAGGATCCCGCTCATTTCCTTCATGTCAGCTCCGGCCGAGAACACCCGGCCGTTTCCTGTGAAGACAATCACCCGGTACTCGTGATTCTGACGCACGCGTGTAAGGACGTCGTTGAGTTCGCTGTTCATCTGCGCGTTCATGGCGTTGGCTTTTTCAGGCCGGTTCAGGTTCACCCTGAGTACGGGCTTTTCGTCGATGACTTGGATGGTTTCGTAGTTGAGCATTTGGAATCCCCCTTTTCTCTAATTAACTCTGTATGGAGCGTGTTGATTTTCGTTTCAGGCCCTCGCGTTCCGCGGGCGTTGCTTCATCCGGCGCCAGTACGAAGACTGGCGTCTGTGCGCATCGCGCAGCGTTGCGCAACATCCAACGGGGTATTCAGCTAACGCTGTTCCCGCAGGAGTCTCGGGCCTTCCACTGCAATCAACATCACAGTCAAACTCAGATCTGCCGCTCTTTCACTTTCCAGAACGGTTCACGCAAGGCTTTCTTGTCGACTTTGCCGTAGTTGGTGAGCGGGAATTCGTCGACGATGTGGAAGGCTTTAGGCACTTTGTATTTGGACATATTGTCTTTTGCAAAGCGGACGAGTTCTTCGTCGGTGATGGTGTCCTTAAGGATGACAAAGGCATGGACCGCTTCGCCCCAGTCTTCGTCCGGCACGCCGATGACGGCGACTTGGCGGATGTCCGGGTGCAGCTGGAGGGCATTTTCGACTTCCGACGAGTAGACGTTCATGCCGCCGCTGATGATCATGTCTTTTTTGCGGTCGAGCAGGTAGACATAGCCGTCCTCGTCCTTCGAGCCGACGTCGCCTGTGTGGAGCCAGCCGTCTTCCGTCAACGCTTCGCGAGTCTTGTCCGGCTTGTTCAGGTAGCCGGTCATGTTCGTAACCGCCTTGACCAGGATCTCGCCCGGCTCTCCTGCCGGCACTTCGTTCCCCTCATCATCAACGATCTTCACCGCGCTGAAATAGGCAGGCTTTCCGCAGCTCCGGAGCAGCTTTCCGCCTTTCAGGTGATCATCTTTTCTCAGCCATGTCGCAGCGCTCTGCGTTTCGCTCAGCCCGTAGATCTGGGTGAAGACGGGACCGAACCGCTCCAGTCCCTGCTTGAGCCGCTCCGCGGTAATCGGAGCGGTGCCGTACTGGATCGTACGGATCGAGCTGACGTCGATGTCCTTGCCCTCCAGGTGATCCAGCAGGCGGTAGATGATTGTCGGTACCAGACTCAGGAACGTGATCCGGTTTTCTTCGATGTGGCGGACGACCGTCTCCAGGTCGAACTTTTCCTCAATGAAGATCTCCGCGCCCATGATCAGCCCCGAATACGTATAGAGCCAGGCCGCATGCGGAAGCGGTGTCGTGACGAGGATCTTCTCGTCGTGATGCACGTCCGCATCGATGATGATCGACGACAGTGTCAGAAGTGTCCGCTCTCGTGTATAGATGACACCCTTCGGCTCCCCTGTCGTTCCGCCCGTGTACTGGATGGTCGTCATGTCGTTCGGAACGTTGCCCACTTCCGGGAACTCAGCCGATTCGCTGTCCTTGAATGCGTGCCAATCCACGTATTCTTCAGGCTGATCCGCCGGCCCATTCAGGACGACAATCTGTCGCACCGTCGTGAGCTTGTCTTTCACATTTTCGATGACCGGCAGGTACTGGTGGTCCACGACCATGATCTCCGCACTTGAGTCATTCAGAATGTATTCGATGTCCGCTTCCCGGAGCATCGTGTTAAGCGCGACCTTCGTCCCGCCGGAGAAATAGATGGCAAGCTCGGTGACTACGTATTCGATGCTGTTTGGAATGAGCATCCCGATCCGCGTATTGCGGCGGACACCAGCGCGGATAAACGCATTCGCCAGGCGGTTGGATTCCGCAAACAAATCCTCATAATTGATCGACTCACCAGCCGCATGAAGAGCGGTTCTCTTCCCGTGAGTGGTAAATCGGTTTTTCAGGAATGTATTAAAGTCATTTGCAGGAGCAAACATTGGCCTTCCTCCCTATATAAATATTCCGACATTTAATCTTTTGAAATATACTACCATTCTGACCCCTATCGGGATAATATGTATTAAAGATGTAACGATACGTACAGGCTATCAATCAACCATTTACTTCCACCGGAGGAGTCCGCCATGGAATTAAGACATCTGAGATACTTTATCGCCGTCGCCGAACACCTGCATTTCGGGCGCGCTGCCAAGGAACTGAACATAAGCCAACCGCCCCTCTCCCAACAGATCGCACAGCTGGAAGAAGAAATCGGAGCGCAGCTTTTCTACCGGACCAATCGTTCCGTACGGCTCACCCCTGCGGGCAATCATCTCCTCCGGGAGGCAAAGGCCATCATGGGCAATCTTGAGCGTGCGACCACCCAGGCCCGGAAGATCCATAACGGTGAAGCCGGCAAGCTCGCCGTCGGCTACACGGGGATGCTGAGCAGCGGCATCATCCGGATTCTCCGCTCGTTCAAGGACAAGCATCCGGACGTCGAACTCATCCTTCACCGGATGTCGAGCGCAATGCAGAACGAAGCGTTGAAGGAGCGCCGGATCGACATCGGCTTCCTCTGCCCGCCGATCGACGGGGACGCGCTGGGATTCTTCCACCTGTACGACTATCCGTTCGTCGTCGCCCTGCCGTCCTCCCATCCTCTCGCTGCCGACACTTCACCGATCCGGCTATCCGAACTGAGTGGCGAGCCGTTTATCCTGCCGCCTAGGGGCGAGGAAGCCGGCTACTTTGACCAGATCATTGCCCTATGCAACCGGGCCGGCATCAGCCCCGACATCCGCCAGGAAGCGGAAGGCGTCACGACTATCCTCTCCCTTGTCGCAGCTGGCATCGGTATTTCCATCGTGTCGACCGCCGCGGCCGAGTCCCAGCGGGAGGAGATTGTTTACCGGGAGATTGAAAGCGCGGCTGATGCCATCTGCCTTTATTTGGCTTGGAACCGGCCGGATACCTCTCCCTTGGCGGAACGATTCGTCCAGGCGGCGGAATCCTTTATCCAACACCCGGACAAATAAAAAACGCACTCCATGAAGAAGAGTGCGTGGCGATGATATCGGCGGACTCTTCTCATCTTCTGGGATCACTCCCACAGGAATTAGCACCGATACAAGCTTTCGCCTGCCGGTTGCCGGGCATCGTCGGGCCAGTCCCTCCGCCGCTCTGGATAAGAAGTTTGTATAAAATTTTAAGTTGTATGTTATTCGGACTATTTGGTAGTTTAGCATGGTAAAGCGAATGGGTCAATGAGGGTTTTAGTTGGATAAAAATTCTTTGACCTTAATACCTGTTTCGTCATACCGCTATAAGAACTAGATTACTGCCTTAAATTTCATCTAATAGATTTGAGTGGATAAATAGTTCATCTAGTGGTTGTATCAATATATCCCTTGGAATACAAATTAGAACAGAAGGCAGACCCTCATCACTTTTTGCACAACAAAAAAACGACACCTCAACAGATGTCGCCAGCCAATGGATATGAATGCTCTTCCTTCCGCCCTTCTCGGCATACATCCGTCGGTCCGCTGCGTCAACCAATTCTACATAGGTGCTGCCGTCTTGCGGGAATCGTACGGAGCCCGTCAAAGCACCATAGCAACAGACTTGATCAAAAAGCTAAAAACACGCACTCCTCGGACGAGTGCGCATTATAACCAGTACAAGGACTAAGAGGACTTTGTATACTACCGGTCGTAGTGACAGATCCTTTAGGGAAGTTTTCGATTCCATCATACTTGCTCCCATAAATGTAAACGAGCATTCACCAATCGTTCAACTTCTTCGTTTGTTCCAAGTTGTAGTGCTTCATTGGCAAGATCGATCAGATCGGCTTGTTTTAATCCGCGAATCTGTCTCCGCGCTTTTAGGATAGATGTGGCACTCATTGAGAACTCATCCAAGCCCAAGCCGAGCAATAGCGGAATTGCCACTTCGTCTCCTGCCATTTCCCCGCACATTCCTGTCCATTTTCCTTCCCGGTGGGAAGCGTCGATTACCATCTTAATCAGCCTGAGTATGGCCGGGTTATAGGGCTGATATAAATAGGAAACACGTTCATTCATCCGATCTGCTGCCATTGAATATTGAATTAAGTCATTTGTGCCAATGCTGAAGAAATCCACTTCTCTTGCGAATTGGTTCGCTAGTAGTGCTGTTGACGGAACTTCTACCATGATGCCGACTTCAATGCCGTCGGCAACTTGCACACCCTTCTCAAGGAGTGCATTTTTTTCTTCTTCCAGCATCTTTTTGGCCTGACGAAACTCCTCCAAAGTGGCGATCATAGGGAACATTATCTTCAGATTCCCGAATACGCTTGCTCGCAAGAGAGCTTTAAGCTGCGGTCTGAAAATCTCCTTTTCCTCAAGACACAAACGAATCGCACGGAATCCCAAAAATGGATTCAATTCATTAGGGAGATTTAAATAGGAAAGCTCTTTATCACCGCCTATATCCAAGGTCCGCACGACAACCGGCTGGTCTCCCATTGCCTGGAGCACTTGTTTATAAACTTCAAATTGCTCGTCTTCTGAAGGCAGCCGGTCTTTCCCCATGTATAAAAACTCGGTCCGGAACAACCCGATTCCTTCGGCTCCATTTGAAATAACTCCCTCCAGGTCCTCGGGAGTTCCAATATTAGCAGCTAACTCAACTTCATGATGATCAATTGTAGTTGTAGGCTCACCCACTAATTTCTTCCACTCTGCTCGCTGATTTTGATACATCTGCTGTTTCTTTTCGTATAGGGTAATTTGTTCATGACCCGGGTTAAGAAGCACGACTCCTTCTATCCCGTCCACAATAACTGTGTCGCCGTTTTGAACATGCTTGGTTGCATCCTTTGTTCCAACTACTGCAGGAATCTCCAATGAACGGGCCATGATTGCCGAGTGTGAGGTTCTCCCGCCAATATTCGTTACAAACCCTTGCACGTACTTTCGGTTCAATTGAACGGTATCGGAAGGAGTTAGATCTTCCGCAATAATGATGACTTCTTCAGAAACCTCACTGGGATTCATGATATGTACACCAAGCAAATGGGACATCACCCGATTGGCTACATCCCGGAGGTCGCCTCCCCGTTCCCTCATATATTCATTATCCATCGCCTCAAACAGTTTAATGAATTGGTCTGCCGTATCCCTTAACGCAAACTCTGCATTGATTTGCTCACTTTTGATTTTATCTTCGATTGGCCCTATAAATTCCGGATCATTCAAGACCAGCAAGTGCGCGTCGAATATTGCTGCTTCAGTCCAGCCTATCTCATCCGCCGCAGAGGCTCGTATTTCTGCAACTTCATTTTTGGCAAGAGACAAGGCTTCCCGAAAGCGTTCTATTTCTTTAGCACCGTCATTAACCTTTCGTTTGTTGAATGAAAGGTCCGGCTCGACCAGAAGAAACGCTCTTGCGATGGCAATTCCGCTTGACGCAGCGATTCCCTGTACATTCATCATCCAATCAAACCTTCATTTTTTAATGTTTCTTCCAGTTTCCGAATGGCCTCTTCCTCGTCTGCGCCTTCTGCCTGTATGGTAAATTCCTCACCGTAAGGAATACCGAGGGTCATCACACCCAAAATCGACTTTAAATTGGCTGATTTTCCACTGTACCTGATTTTGAGTTCAGATTGGTATTGATTCGCTGTATCTACCAGAATCGAAGCAGGCCGTGCGTGAACACCTGCTTGGTCTTTTACTTGAAAGTCCCTTTCCATCATCCTTGTCCAACTCCTTTACGGTACCTTCCCAAAGCTCTCTGTTCGAATATGCTGTCTAGATCAACTCAGCTTTTCAACGCGAATTTCTCGTAAACACCAATCAATTTTCTGGGTGTCGATGAAACCTGTCATTTCCTCCATGGCATTCAGGACCCCCATCGCAATTCCATATTTTATTACTTCTGTGGGCGGGAGCTGACGTGACAAAGCAAATGCAAATCCCGCGATGACGGAATCTCCGGAGCCTACCGGGTTTTTCACGGTTACTTCAGGAATTTGCACACGGTAAAGAGTTTCTTTGAAGCGAACCAACGCCCCCCTGCTTCCCAACGTCACCACAACCCATTGCACCCCATTTAAAACGGGATCCTGAAAAGCACTAATCACTTGTTGCTCTGTACCGATCTCCCGGTTCACTAATTGCGCCAACTCTTCCAAATTGGGTTTTATCAAATGAGGTTTATGGACACCTTCCAGTGAACGTTTAAGTGCTTGGCCACTCGTATCCAACAAAACAATGGAACCGGCACCATTAGTAATCTTCAATATTTCTTCATAGAAATCTGTATTAAGTCCTCTAGGCAAACTTCCTGAAATGGTAATGACGTCCGCCTGCTTAGAGAATGTATCAAATTTCTCCAAGAACTCTTCCGCTATTTGCTTACTGATTTCCGGGCCGCTTTCTAGCACCTCTGTTTGTCTGCCATCATGAATGATCGCGATGCAATTTCGCGTCTCCTCTTGGCTGTCTATAAAATAATCCTCAATTGACAGTTCATTAATTTGAGTACGGATAAACTCCCCCAGACTCCCTCCCAGAAATCCTGTAGCCGAAACCTTTTCACCCAATTGCACGAGCACCCTCGAAACATTTAGACCTTTCCCGCCTGCTGTCTTAGAGACGTCTGTCACACGGTTCACCGTGTCCAGCTCAAACTGATCAAGTTTGTACCTAATATCAACAGAAGGATTTAAGGTAACTGTAAGAACCATTTACCCGCACTCCTTTACCATTCAAATACGATGAATGAAGAAGAGTTAAATCTTCCCGTCACTCATACAAATAAGGATCTTATTAATTACAGCTTCCTTCATTTTCTCTTTTGCAGGCGCCATGTATTTTCTTGTATCCGACTCCTTTGGGTTTCCCACCAAAAATTCTCGTAAAGCCGTTGAAAAAGGAATTTTTAATTCCGTAGATATATTCACTTTAGCGCATCCCAAAGAAATACATTTCCGCACATCCTCCTTGGAAATACCGGAGGCCCCGTGCAAAACAATAGGAAGGTCAACCAATTTTCCGATCTTCTCCAACCGGTCAAAATCCAGATTTGGCTTGGTCTCATACACTCCATGACCAGTACCGAATGCAACCGCTAATGAATCAACGCCAGTCCGCTCCACAAATTCCACAACAGCATCAGGGTCCGTATAAGCAGCATCTTTTGCTTCAACGATTAAGTCATCTTCCTGACCAATAAGCTTTCCCAGTTCTGCCTCCACAGTGGCTCCGTAAGAGTGGGCCAACTCAACAACCTTCTTCGTTAATTCAATGTTTTCTTCGAAGGAGTTATGGGAACCGTCAATCATGACTGATTTTGTTCCCAGTTTCAGCGATTGAGCAATCGATCCTACTGTTTCGTGATGATCCAGGTGCAGAGCGATTGGGATTTCATTCTCCTTAGCAGCTACTTCAGAAATTGCTTGGATATAGGCCCTTCCGGCATATTTCATTGTCCCGGGTGTAGCAGCCAAAATGACAGGCGATTTCATTTCAACAGCCGCCTCAACAACAGTTTGTATTGTTTCCAAGTTGTGAATATTAAACGCAGGAACCGCATAGCCTTCTCTTCTTGCTTTGATTAACATATCTTTCGTGTTTTGTAAGTGCGTCATAGTGATTCCCCCATGATGATAATGACCTATAAGTATGAAACTGATTGTGGATCTCTTACGTATTTCAAAACTCCATCTACCGTTGTCGCCATGATCGTCAAATCGGCATCTACAACAACAAAGTCCGCTACTTTTCCTTTTTGAATACTTCCGAGCTGTTCTGCTTTTCCGATACTGGCGGCAGGAGATAAAGAAGCACGATGCCAGATTTCGGATAAAGATCGGCCACTCCAATTTTGTAAGTTCTGCACCCCATCAATCAGTTTCAGTGTGCTTCCTGCGAGAGATCCAGTTTCCGTCCGAGCCACTCCATTTCTGATTGTCACGGGATATTCCCCAAGAACATACTGACCGTCAGGCATCAGACCCGCGCGCATACAATCCGTAATGAGAACAAGATGATCCTTTTTATACTCCAGAGCCATTGAGGCCACAGACGGGTGGACGTGGTGTCCATCGCAAATCAATTCTGCAAAGGCACGTTCCTCACTTAAAGCAGCACCTACTGTGCCCGGCTCACGGTGATGTAAACCGGACATTCCATTAAAGAGGTGGACATAGTTACGGACGCCCGCGTTTACAGCTTCCATACAGCAATCATAATCCGCATCGGTATGTGCAATGCTGACCAACGCCTGTTTGCTTACTGCTCTGATAAATTCCATCGCACGCTGTCGTTCCGGGGCAAGCGCAACCTTTATAATGCTTCCGTCCGCAAGCTTTTGCCACTTCATAAATTCATCAATGTCCGGATCTCTAAAGTACTTAGGGTTTTGGGCACCTTTATACTTATCTGTAAAATAAGGGCCTTCCAAAAAAATCCCTTCCGATTGGGCACCAGGCATTTCGTTTTCTGTTGCCTTCACAATTGCAAGAATTGCTTTTTCTAATGCTTCATCGGAAGAGGTCAATGTCGTCGGAAGAAAACGGGTAACACCCAACTGAACAACCGCTTTGGAAATCTCCAGTACGGCCTCTACCGTTCCATCCATGACGTCATATCCTTTGACGCCGTGAATGTGCGTGTCAAATAAACCGGGAGCAACCATATAACCTTTCCAATCCATGACTTCCGCATTGTAAGGAATTTCATCTTTAAATCCAGAGAATATCCCGTCTCTTATTTCGAGGTAACCCGATTCTCTTGTGCCGTCTTCCAATAAAAACTGATCAGCTATTACGTAGTAATTCATAGGTTGATTCCTTCTTCAATTGAAATTGTGATAAAACGTTTATGACTTACTCACCATTTTCTCTTCTGTTTCTACATTCCTTCTTCGCTTAATCAAGCCCGATGCAAGCACCCCTACTATGGAAGCGATTACAACGATGGGAACAATATTCAGGTCGGAGAAGATCTTTAGTAAGGTAAGAACAATAATTCCATCCGGTACTAGGAATGCAACTCCTGAAATCCCGTACACTTCCAAACCGAACAAAGGATAGAACAGCGCAACCGGAATCGTAAGAATCAATCCATATACAACACCGGCTACCATCGCTCCGCGCCTTCCGCCCAAAGCATTACCGAATATTCCCGCTGCTCCCCCTGTAAAGAATCCGCCGATAATAGAAGGCAATGGAATAACTGTTCCAAACGCTTTGGAAACAAACATACCGATGACCATACCAATGACGGAGAAAACAAAGCCGATCATTAACGCGGTTGGAGCGAACCCGAAAATAACAGGAACATCTAAAGCTGGCTTAGCACCCGGAACCAATTTCACTGCAACTCCGCGGAATGCCGGGACAATCTCTCCCAAGAACATCCTTACACCCTGGAGCAAGATCAGAACCCCTGCAGTAAATCCAAACGCCTGAACGATAGAGAACACCAGCCAATTCTGGTCTCCGCTCAAGGTTCCAATAAACTCCGGTCCCGCCACAAGAGCTGTAATCAAGTACAAAATCAACATCACTACTGAAATCGAAATTGCCGTATCTTTAAACATTTCTAGCCCTTTGGGCATTTTAACTTCTTCGGAACCCTTCGAAGCATTTCCGAACGCCTTCCCAATATAAGCTGAAAGCACCACACCACTTGTGGTTAAATGCCCGTAAGCAATTTGATCATTGCCGGTGACTTTCCTCATAATTGGCTGGGCAAGAGCCGGGAATAGGACCAAGACCAACCCCTGAATTAAAGAGCCCCATAGGACCGCTTCGGTAGTAGAATATCCGAGGTCATAAAATGCCCATGCCAATGCTCCCGACATAATCCAGAGCATGTGGCCTGTCAGATAGATATACTTAAACGGGGAAAGCCTGGCTAAAATGATATTGACCACGAATCCAAACGCCAAAATCAAAGAGGTGTTTCGGGCAATCTCAGTTACATTTTCTGAGAGTGCCCCTATGACCGCTTCATCAAATGGCACGACTCCTGTCAATTGAAAGGCCTCGGTGAACATTTCACTAAACGGAGTAATATATTGGACAATCACACTGGATCCGGCTGTTAATATAAGGATTCCCAAAATCGTTTTAAAGGTTCCTTTGACAACATCCCCAAACCCTTTTCGCTGAATGAGCAGACCGATTAATGCAACCATTCCAAGCATAATGGCCGGTGTTGTCAATAACTGAATGATAAAATCTAACATAAACATCCCCCCCATTTCTGAGCTAATCATTCATAGGTATTTCTTAGTCCCCCGACATCCTTGTCACACACCGACAAAGCCAAGAATCTTCTCCTTGATTTCCGCTTTATCTACCATGTTTTCCAGATAAATAACCGGTGCATCAACGCTCGGAAATGAGCCTTTCATATCGTTTGAGGTTACAAATAAATCTGCACTCAGGCCTTTTGCGGATCCCATATCAATGGCCTCGACGTTAGCTTCTTTTCCGATTTCCTGCAGAACCTCGTCAATTGTCATCTTTACCATGAGGCTGGTTCCAAACCCCATACCGCATACAGTATAAATCTTCATCAGAATCTCCTCCTGCTTTTTTGGATTATAAGCATTTCACTCGACTTTTGTATTTGCGAATATGTTCCTTATTGATTTCATCGCCTTGGTCCAGATTGGAACTTACCCAAACGCTAGGTTCTATTCCTTCATCCAACAAATCGCCAATCGTTTGTACAATGATGCTCTGTAAGAGCATCATGCCGATTACCGAGGAAGTAGGACCAAACTTGGTTGCAAACCCTTCCACTTCCATGACCGCATCTCCGCTCACTCCGCAGTTGTCTAATACGACATCCGCAATATCAATTAATCTCTTTCCGGATGCATGTCTGGAGGTTACATCATTTGTAAACTCTGTGGATGTTAGCGCGATCACGTTTAATCCCTTTTTCTTCGCTTCCAGCGCCATCTCGACAGGAACCGAGTTTCTGCCCGATGTAGAGGCAATGATCATCACATCGCCTTTTTCTGTTTCTTCACTATCTAGAATTTTTTTGGCATAACCATCAAGCCGCTCGAACCATGTACTTTTGGTGGCTTCAGGCCTTAAAGACAGAGCAGGTTCTAGAATCGGATTCACTGCAACAAGTCCGCCGGCTCTGTAAAAAATCTCTTCCGCATACATTTGGGAATGACCACACCCAAAGATATGAACCAATCGATCATTTTTGACCGCTTCGGTAACCAATGCGGATGCTTCTTTAATGGCATCCACTTGTGTTGTCATTACTTTTTTAATAATCCCTTCGATTTCTTCTATATAGTTTAAAGCCAACATGTTCTTCACCCTTTCTTATATTTTCTGCAGTTCATTCAGGAGTGCCAATGCCTCTGTAACATCATTTGATTCCCTCAGTTTATTCAGTCGCTTCTCATCATTAAGCAATTCCATCAACTGTTGCAATGCAGCTAAGTGTGACTGTGCATCGACAGCACCAAACGCAAATACCAATGTGACCGGATCTCTTTTCTCATGACCGAAAGGCACACCATTTTTCAATATTTGCAAACTCATGCACGCTTCCTTGACACCGTCTTCCGGTCTCGCATGAAGCAAGGCAATACCCGGAGCAATGACCATGTATGGACCATTTTTTTCAACGGATTCTTCCATGGCCGTGATATATTGACCTTCAATAGCTCCCGTCTTCTTCAATAATTCTCCGCCAGTTTTTACGGCATCCTTCCATGTATCACAAGCCTCAGCTATAACAACCGTTTCTTCCGTCAGCAAATTGGCCAGCATCTTGACACCCCTTTTTACTTCGTAAAATGGTAAATCTTAACCCCTTCAACTACCCGATTAATTCGGCCCTCCGGACTTGGATTATCTGGTGTGATTCCTAGCTTCAACGATTTTTTCATTGCAAAAACCTGTGCAAAGATGATATACAGCAAAGCAAGCTCAAAGTCATTCGATACCTTTAATCCGTCCGGATTGACCGGGATGACCCAATCCGCTAGCTCTTCTACTGAAGCATCACTTTTATCGGTTAATACAACAATTTTCAAATCGGATTGGTCAGAAGCGATTTCACGTAGAATATCCAAATCATACTTCCTGGTGTAAGAATCTTGGGAGACAAACAAGACAACGACCGTTTTATCATTTAATACTGATTTGGGTCCGTGACGGAACCCCAGGGAAGATTCGTGCATAGCCACTACATGACCAGCGGAAAGTTCCAACATTTTCAATGCTGCTTCATGAGAAAGCTGACCCAAAGTTCCCGACCCTAAATAAATAATTCGTTCAAATTCATATTCCAAAATCCGATCCACTTGGCCGGCGACAGTATCAACGAGGCGCTGTCCGTTTTCAATCACAGATTCAAAATTTCTCTCTTCATTAGGAGCAAAGATTGTATAGGCAGCCAGAATCATACTAGTGAAACTGCTTGTCATAGCCATTGCCTGATCATTTGCTTTTTCAGGCATCAAAACTGTTATGCTATTCTGATCATCTTTTGTGTTCTTTGCGAGTTTTCCATCTTTATTACATGTTACAATGACCTGGTAAAAATCTGAGATCAACTCTTTCCCCAGAGACACCGTTGCCACGCTCTCCGGACTGTTACCTGACCGGGCAAACGACACGAGTATGGTCGGAATATGCCTAATCAAGTATTCTGTTGGATTCGACACAATGTCGGTTGTCGGTATAGATTCAAACTGCAGACTTTTGTTGTCAATATTCTCTTTACGCAGTACCGGTACGAGTGTATCTCCCGCAAATGCCGACGTACCCGCGCCTGTAAAGATCACCCTAACATACTCATGTTTAAGGCAAATTTTTTGGATAAAGCTTTGTATACTTCCTTTACTTTTTTGCAGTGAATAAGTCAGTTCCTTCCAGACGGATGGCTGCTGATAAATCTCACGTGCGGTGTGAAGCGCTTTCAATTCATCCAGCTGCTCCTGTTCAAGATTAAGCATTTAGAAATCCCTCCATAAAATTATTGGTTATGTTGTCATAACCAGTTGAGTCAGGAATGGACCTGCTACATAAAGTTTATCTAGTCTGATAATCTCTAGGTCAGTTCCACCGTATATGAAAATTTGTCTCCAAGCGCAACGCTTATCGTATATTCGATCAATTCATTTTGATGATATGAAAAACGCTTAACCAACATTCCTGGCTGCTTACTCTTGACCTTTAGAAATTGTGCTTCATGGTCCTGGATAAGCGTTGCTGAAAACTGTTCAATTGCTCTTGTGACCCCGATCTGATAATCCTCATTAAAGATTTCATACATCGGCCTTTCACTTAGTGCTTCTCTGGTCAGGTTTGGAAATGTTTTTTTGGGAATATAAGAAGTTTCATACATTAGCGGGCTTCCATCTGCTAAACGCAAACGGACAACCTTATAGACTTCTTCCAGAGACTCTAAGTTCACCTTTTCCGCTAAGCGTTCATCGGTAGCAATAATCTCGAATGACAGAACTTCAGTTGATGGTTTTTTTCCCAGTCTTCCCATTTCATTTGTAAAACTATATAGTTTAACCAGATTTTGATTGTATGGACGAGAGGAGACAAAGGTGCCGACACCATGAACTTTGTATATATAACCTTCACGTTCTAAATCTTGTAGCGCTTGCCTAACCGTTATCCGACTCAAACTATAGATTTCACATAGCTCACGCTCGGATGGAAGTTGTTCGTTCTCCGCATATTCTTTGTCCTCGATTTTTTTAATCAAGTTTTCCATGAGCTGCAAATAAAGAGGAACCTTGCTTTTCTTATCCATTTGATCCCGGGCACTTCCTAACGTAGATATTAAAAGTGGTTATAACCAGTTCTCTTATAAGTTAACAAAGTTTAAAGAACTTGTAAAGGGTATTAAATGATTGTTCTGAACTTTACATCCCGATAAGTTAGCTGCTCTTATTTCAATTTTTTGGTACAAACAGCTTAATATCATCAATCACTGCAGAACCTTCGTAGTAATTAATATGCGGAATTCCAATGATGAAATTATCGGGGTACGCTGAACCCTCCGGCCACTGTTCTACAGAATAACTACCGTAAGGGCCTTCAAAAGTAATCGTGGAATTAAATTGGCCATCATATTCTTCAGGAGTGTTGTTGTAATGCCAGATCGGCCTGCCGTCCTGAATAAATTCCCGTTCATACCGCAGAGTCTTGTGACCGATGTATTTAAAGTTTCCTGTCATCTCCATCACATATCCTGTTTGATTCCGCTCAATCGCAAACTTGTAATTTTCCTCAGGCATAAGCTCTGGCTGGATTTCTGCATTTGCAATAATCGAATACTCAGTGTCCGTATCAGAGTACGATCCGCATTCTGTCTCAAAAATGAAGGAATTATAGGCTATTGACAAATCCCTAAATGTGTCGCCTGCAAAAAAGAGACCATTAATAGCATTATTTGTACTCTTGTCGCTTAGCTGATTATAGAGCTCTCCGGTGGAAGGATCACAGGTTCCATAGGAACTTGCCCAACTTGCATTCGTATTATAAGCATCCATGCCTACTTTACGGTGATTGTGAATGAACACATTGTTATGGGGAGCAGGATTTTCATAATCCATAATGGACAAGAAATAGTAACCATTTTCTTTCGTCACATCACCAAAATTTTCGTTTGAGTGATTCGCTTCCCCAGTGAATGCACCGCTTCGCTTCCAGGGATGGTTAGACTTGCGTTGCTCCATTTCATAGCCATTGTACTTGCCATCGTAACTAAAGCTGCCATTTCTCTGCCCACCAAAATCAATACTCTTCAATACATATTCCACCCTATATTCGGAGGGTAACGCTTCTGTGGAACGTATGATTAATCCAGAATCAAAGCTCGTTTTTAACTCGGCTGCTTTGGATCCTTTTTTCATTTTTAGGTTACGCAAGGACGCCTCAGTATCGGGATTTCCATCCTTGTCATAATCTCTTACTGCAAACTCTGCAGTTAACCAGTTGTCCTTGCCAAATTCTACTCGTTTTCGAAGCAGATCAAAACTATTCAGTTGTCTGAAGAAATCATCACCACCTTGAATTTCAAAGAATTTACCGTCATCATCCAAGTGGTCTACGTGCCAAGGACTATCCTCACCGTAATGATCCACTGTCCAATCAACAGTATCGATCGGCAAAGGCTTACTAAAGTTTTCATGATACTTCAACTTCCACTGTTTATGAACATTCGGCTCTTCATCCAAGACTTCTGCTTGTGTCTGATGAGTAGCAAATGGAAAGACGAGCAGTGTGGATAACAGAATTCTAGTCAATCCTTTTTTCTTCATCATTTCAGTCCTCCTCTAAAAAAACATCTTTAATCGCAAATGGTAAACCTGTAATGCCCTCCTTTCGAATCGGTAAGCGCTTTCGTTTTTTTCTTTACGAAACAGACAACTGGTTATAACCAATTATAGGTTATAATAATCAGAATTGAACGTCAATGAATCGGAAAGAAATTGAAGCTTATGACCCACCGGAACTGATTAGCGTTCGTACTGTTCAACAAAAGAATGTTTTCAAGATCTTAGGTAGTTTGAACCCTTATGTCCTTTCCAAAAACCCTTTTATTAATGGGACCATTAGCATTCAAGTGCCTATTTGACTATGCAATATTATTATCCTCAAGAGAATGATATAATTGATTTTGGAAATAAGTTGATTTCAAGGAACCGCACCCCATTGTAACCGTCAAGTAGAAAGTTACCATTTTCGAAAATTAGGATGTTACCACTTTCGCAAATTAGGATGGAGCCAGCGTATCTGAAAACAAGGTCTTGCGATGCTTCATTCGGAGGCTGTCATCGTGCTCACTGAATGAGATGACCTCACTGCGGTGAAGCAGGCGGTCAAGAATC